>CANRDV010000006.1 GCA_947629475.1 uncultured Bacilli bacterium | reverse complement strand
TTAAAATAGACAATAATCATTATATTGGCTGTGCTTTAGCGTGCTTTATTTTTTGAGAGGGTGTGAATAGTTACAAAAATTTATTTGAAATTGAGCATGTCAATCTTGACAAATACAAAAATGTTTGCTACAATGATGTTACAGATAAAGAAAAACTTTACAAATTATTAACAATTAATAATAAAAAAGAGTTAGATAGTATTGTAAAGAATGAACCTTTACTTGAAGATTATTGTAGTAAAATAGTTGAACTATCAAAAAGGAGGAAAGAAATGTGGACTAAAGAATTAGAAAAGAACACAAGAGATGCAGATTCATTTATGGGTGGCATCACAGTAGGAGAAATCCGTGGAGAGGCTCGAGGAATTGAAAAAGGAATTGAGATGGAAAAATCCAAAATGATAACCCGTATGAATGCTCGAAACATCCCAATTGATGTAATTTCAGATACAGCCGAAATGCCAGTTTCTAAAGTACTTGAAATTATTGAAGCAAGTAAAACCAAAGTCGCTTAGTTTAACTAAAGATAGTAGGATTAATCCTATTATTTTTAGTAAATATTATAGGAAAGGAGAAATAAAGATGCAAGAAATTAATAAATTTTTAAAAAAAAGAGATAAGAAATTATTTCAAGAGTTATTTAATAAATCTGAAAAGTCATTAATTGAAAAATTAATTGCTAAAATTCTTAATTATCCAATTAATGAAGTAAAAGATAATATTTATACTGATGTAAAAGTATTAGCATTTTCTAAGAAAATGGATAGTACTTCTAATTTATTAGTTTTATATAAAGATGAATTTATTCTTTTTAAATTTAATTCTGATTATGATGGTAAACCTCTTGATAATATAACTGAGGCTCTTAATTTAGTAAATGCAAGTTATCAAATTAATGATAATACTAAATCTTTTTGCAAAACCTTAAATAGAGGAGTATTAATTAATCTTAATTGGTATTCTAAAAACTTAAAAAAAGAAAAAATAGCGGGTAAGACAGTAACTACTTGGAATTATCCAGAAAATGATGAGTTAAGTTATCAAGGATATTGTTTAAAGATAATTAATATAAATCTTGAATATTATGTTAATACAATGTATGAAGATATTCCTGATGATGAAAAAGTATTTAAGTTATTTGCACTAAATTATAATGATTTAGAAAATATAGTTAAAGATATTCCGGAATTAGATAACTATATTAGTAGAATTAAAAAGTTATTTAAATAAGAGAACTTAAACATAAAGAGCAGTAAAGTTAACTTTATTTGCTCTTTTAAAAAAAAATTTAAAAAAATTAGCACTCATATATTGACAAGTGCTAAACATAATATTATAATGGTAGTTAGCAATCGAGAAATTAGAGTGCTAGGAGGATTTATTTATGTTGACCAAAAGGCAAGAAAGTATTTTGAAAATGATTGTAACAGAATATATTAAACTTGCTAAACCAGTTGGTTCAAAACTTATCTGTGATAGACTTAATTGTTCAAGTGCAACTATTCGTAATGAAATGATGCAACTAGAAGACTTAGGACTACTTGAAAAGACTCACACCTCGTCTGGCCGAGTTCCAAGTGAAAAAGGATATCGTTATTATGTAGACCATTTAATGGAATTAAAAGAATTAAGTGGAGAAGAAGTTTATAAACTTGAAACGGTATTTCAAAATAGTAGTTTAGAACTTTCAGATGTACTAAATCGGAGTCTTGAGATAATTTCAGATATTACATCATATACTAGTATCGTTTTAGATGCTAAAAGTCATGATAATAAATTAAAAGAAATTAATGTTGTTCCGGTTGATAAAAACATTTTAATTGCAATTGTTGTAACGGACCAAGGAGTTGTTGAACATAAGACCATGGAAATATCCGGGGTTAGTTTAGAAGAAGTTAAGAAAACTGTTAAACTAATTAATGATTTAATAGTTGGAACTCCAATTGATGAAGTAAGTGCTAAACTTGAGTTTGAAATAAAACCAGTTATAGCTAAATATGTTAAACAACATGAAATTTTATATAATGCTTTTTATGATGTATTTACTGATATATCAAGTAAAAATGTTAATGTTGTTGGTAAAAATAATATCTTGAAACATCAAGAATTTAGTAATGTTTCCAAGATAAATGATATATTTTCTAAGTTAGATAATAAAGAAATGCTTAAAAATATTGAAGAAAAAAATAATGATATTAATATTTATATTGGTCATGAAAATAAAATGGATCCTGATGTTGCTGTAATTAAAACCAATTATAAAACAAGTAAAGATGAAGGTACGATTGCGATTATTGGTCCTAAAAGAATGGACTATGATAAAGTTGTAAATTTACTTGATTATATTAAAAAACAGATAGAAGGGTGATTAAATGGAAGAAGAGTTAAAGAAAAAAGTTAAAAAAGAAGAAAAAGATGAGAAAACTGAATTAAAAGAAGAAAAAACTCCAAAATGTAATAAGGAAGAGAAAGATAAGAAGTTATTTAAGAAAGAAAATAAACTTGAAAAAGAAATAGCGGAGTTAAAGAATAAGAATGATGAGTTAGTAAATAAGTTATTATATAGTCAAGCAGAATTTGCTAATTATAAGAAAAGAAAAGAGTTGGAAGTAGCTAATATGTTAAAATATTCTAATATGGATATTGTTAAAGAAATACTTCCAATTGTTGATAACTTTGAAAGAGCAATAAAACTTGATGATAGTAATTTAGATGATAGTCTGTCAAAGTTCTTAGAAGGGTTTAAAATGATTTATTCACATTTAGTTGAACTATTAAAGAAATTTGAAGTAAGTGAGATTGATTGTTTGAATAAAGAATTTGACCCAAACATTGCCCAGGCTTTAATGACTGTTAAAGCAGAAGGAGTTGAAGCAGGAGTGGTTGTTGAGGTACTTCAAAAAGGGTATATGTTAAAAGATAAAATGGTAAGACCTGCTTTAGTAAAAGTAAGTGAATAAGTTAATTCTAAAAATTTATAAATTAAGAAAGGAAATGATGATAAAATGAGTAAAATAATAGGAATTGATTTAGGTACAACTAATAGTTGTGTTGCAGTACTTGAGGGAGGTACATCGACGGTTATCCCAAATCCAGAAGGAAACCGTACAACTCCATCAGTAGTTGCGTTTAAAAATGGAGAAAGAATAGTTGGAGATGCTGCTAAGCGTCAAGCTATTACAAACCCTAACACCAAAAGTAGTGTTAAAAGATTAATGGGTACAAGTGAAAAGATTGAACTTGAAGGAAAGAAATATACACCAGAAGAAATAAGTGCGATGATTCTTTCCTATATTAAGGATTATGCTGAAAAGTATTTAGGAGAAAAAGTTGATAAGGCTGTTATTACAGTTCCTGCTTACTTCAATGATGCTGAACGTCAAGCAACGAAGAATGCTGGTAAGATAGCAGGACTTGATGTTGAAAGAATTATCAATGAACCAACGGCAGCAGCTTTAGCATATGGTCTTGATAAACAAGATAAGAGTCAAACAGTTTTAGTATATGACTTAGGTGGAGGAACCTTTGATGTTTCTATTCTAGAGTTAGGAGATGGAGTATTCGAGGTTAAATCAACAGCTGGTAATAATAGACTAGGTGGAGATGACTTTGATAATCGTATCATGGATTATTTAATTGATACCTTCAAGAAAGATACCGGTGTTGACTTATCTAAAGATAAGATGGCTATGCAAAGATTAAAAGAAATAAGTGAAAAAGCTAAGAAAGATTTAAGTAGTATGACAACAACTCAAATCTCAGCTCCATTTATTTCGCAAAATGAATCTGGACCATTACATTTAGATTTAACTTTAACTCGTGCTAAGTTTGAAGATTTAATTCGTGATTTAATTGAATCTACCCTAACACCAGTTCGTAATGCTTTAAAAGATGCTAAGTTAACTAAGAATGACATTGATAAAGTAATCTTTGTTGGAGGTTCAACAAGAATACCAATGGTTTATGATTTAATTAAGAAAGAATTAGGTAAAGAACCAAGTCTTGAAGTTAACCCAGATGAAGTAGTTGCTATGGGTGCTGCTATTCAAGGTGGAGTCTTAACAGGTGAAGTAAATGATATAGTACTTCTTGATGTTACTCCATTATCACTTGGAATTGAAACTTTAGGTGGAGTTATGACGGTTCTTATTCCAAGAAATACAACCATTCCAACTAGTAAGTCTCAAGTATTCTCAACTGCTGCTGATAATCAACCAGCCGTAGACGTTCATGTTCTTCAAGGTGAAAGAAGTATGGCAAGTGACAACAAAACCCTTGGTAACTTCCAATTAACAGGAATTGCTCCTGCTCCACGTGGGGTTCCTCAAATCGAAGTTAAATTCGATATTGATGCAAACGGAATAGTTCATGTAACAGCTAAAGACCTTGGAACTAATAAAGAACAATCTATTACAATTACTTCAAATACTAATTTAAGTGATGAAGAAATTGATAGAATGATGAAAGAAGCGGAAGCTAATAAAGAAGAGGATAAGAAACGTAAAGAAGAAGCTGATACTAGAAATGATGCTGAACAATTAGTATTCCAAACTGAAAAGGTAATTAAAGACTTAGGAGATAAGATAACTGATTCTGAAAAAGAAGAAGCCGAGAAACTTATCAAAGAAGTTAAAGATGCTCTTGAAAAAGGTGACATTGAAGAAATTAAGTCTAAGAAAGACGCTTTACAAGAAAAAACAATGCAACTTGGAGCTAAGATGTATGAGGGTGTAAATCCAAATGCTGATGCATCATCTGATTCTGAGTCAAATAATGATGACAACAAAAAAGATGATGTAAGTGATGCTGAATACGAAGAAAAATAATTGAATATATAAGAAGTCCTAGAACCCTAGGACTTTCTGATGATTAAAAGGAGAAAAAATGAAACAAAAACTAAGAAGTGAAATAAAGAAGGAAGATACTTGGGATTTAGAAGTAATTTACAAAAATATTGATGAATTTATGAAAGATTATAATTCCTTAAAAGAAGAACAAAATAAAATTTTAGATTATAAAGGTAGATTACTTGAAAGTGGTAAAAATTTATTAGAATTTTATGAGTTTAGTGAAAAGTTAGAGAGAAAACTTTATAAATTATATTACTATGCTCATTTAAATTTTGATGCAGATACAACAAATACAAAGTATCAAGAATTAGTTGGAATGGTATCTAAGTTAATGACTGATGCAAGTAGTATTACTTCATTTGTTGACCCAGAACTTTTAAAAGGAGATTATGATACAATTCTAAAGTTCTATGAAGAAGAACCTAAGTTACTTAAATATAAGTTTAATTTAGAATGTTTATATCGTTATAAAAAACATGTTTTAAGTGAAGAAGAAGAAAAAATCTTATCAACTTTAGGAGAATCTCTTGGAGCAAGTGAAGATATCTTTGAAGCTTTAACCGATTCTGACCTTACATTTCCAAATATAAAAGTAGATAATGAAGAAATCGAATTTACAGAAAGTAATTATCCAACTTTTATTGAGTCTCATGATAGAGATGTCAGAAAACAAGCCTTTGATATTTTATTTAATACTTATAGTAAATATAAAAATACAATTGGAAATACTTTTAAATATAATGTTGAGACTAATGAAAAAATTGCTAATTTAAGAAATTATAATTCCGTTTTAGAATCTTGTTTATATGGAGATAACATAGATGTTTCAGTTTATGATAATTTAATTAAGACGGTAAGAGATAATTTAGATGTTTTATATAGTTATTATGATTTAAAGAAAGAGGTACTTGGTCTTAAAGAGATGCATTTATATGATGTATATGCTCCGATGGTTAAAGACATTGATAAAAAGTATACTTTCCTTGATGCCAAAAAAACAGTTTTAGAAGGTTTAAGTGTTTTAGGGGACGATTATCATCAAAAGCTAGAAAGAGCTTTCAATGAAAGATTTATAGATATTTATAATAATAAAGGTAAAAGAGGAGGAGCTTATTCAAGTGGGTTCTATGATACTAATCCTTATATCCTTTTAAACTTTGAAGGTAAATATAATGATGTAACAACGCTTGCTCATGAACTTGGACATTCTATGCATTCTTTATATTCTTGGGAGAATAATCCTTTTAATACATCAAGTTATCATATCTTTGTTGCAGAAGTAGCATCAACTGTTAATGAATTAATTTTAGTTAAATATTTATTAAAGAAAACTGATGATAAAAATGAAAAGTTATTCTTACTTAATAAATTGTTAGAATTATTTAAAGGTACTATTTTTAGACAAACAATGTTTGCAGAGTTTGAAAAAAAGATGTATGAGAAAAATTCGGAAGGAGTAATTTTAACTAACGAATATTTAAGTCTTGAATATTATAAATTAGTTAAAGATTACTTTGGAAGTAACGTTATATGTGATGATTTAATTAAGTATGAATGGATGAGGATTCCTCATTTCTACTATGATTTTTATGTTTATAAATATGCAATTGGACTATCTGCTGCTTGTAAGATTGTTCATGATATTGAAACCCTTGGAGAAGAAGCAGTTAATAAGTATATAGCATTCTTAAAAACAGGAGGTTCAATGTTCCCAGCTGATGAATTAATGGTTGCGGGAGTTGATATTTCAAGTCCTAAGTTTATTGAAGAAGCAATTGCTATGTTTAAAGAAACAATTGAGGAGTTTAAAGAAATTTATAGGAAGTAGGTATAGTTATGAATAAAAGAGATTATTATGAAGTTTTAGGAGTATCTAAAAGTGCAACGGATGATGAGATTAAAAGTGCTTTTAGAAAACTTGCTAAAAAGTATCACCCAGATATAAGTAAAGAGCCAGATGCTGAAGAGAAATTTAAAGAGGCTCAAGAAGCGTATGCTGTTTTATCAGACCCAGCTAAAAGAAAACAATATGACCAATTTGGTCATGCAGCGTTTGATGGAAACGGGGGAGCTGGAGGATTTGGTGGCTTTGATTTCTCTGGTTTTGATGTTGATTTAGATGATATTTTAGGTAATATGTTTGGTGGAGGATTCGGTTTTTCCGGTAGGAAGAAAAATGGAAAAGTTCGAGGTGAAGATGTTTTATACCATATGGATTTAACCTTTGAAGAAGCAGCTTTTGGCTCAGAAAAAGATATTAAGGTAGATACAAGTATTCCTTGTCCTGACTGTGATGGCAAGGGCGGACACGATGAAGCAACTTGTGAAGTATGCCATGGAAGTGGAACGATTACTTCTGAACAACATACGATTTTTGGCTCTTTCTTATCTAAAACAACTTGTAATGCCTGTGGCGGAAGTGGTCGAACTTTCAAAAGAAGATGTACAACTTGTAATGGTCGTGGAACCATTAGAAAAAATCAAACTATTACTGTTAAAATCCCAAGTGGAATTGATACAGGAATGCGTCTTCGGGTAAGTGGAAAAGGTGAAGCTGGTAGTAATGGTGGACCAAGTGGTGACTTGTATTTAGAATTTAGAGTAAAAGACCATCAATTCTTTAAAAGAGAAGGTGATGATATTTACTTAAATGTTCCAATTACCATAACTGATGCCGTTTTAGGATGTAAGAAAGATATAAGAACTCTTGATTCGGTTGTAACTTTGAATATTAAAGCTGGAACTAATACTAACGATAAGCAAAGAATTAAAGGTAAAGGTATAAAAAATGCAAGTACCGGAAGAACAGGAGATATGTATATTATCTTTGAAGTAGTATTACCAAGCAAATTATCAAGAGAACAAAAGAATTTATTTGAAAAGTTAAGTGAAACCGATTTAGAAGATGCAACTTATGAAAAATTTACAAAATTTGTAAACAAAAAATAATTAAAAATTTCTTAAATATAGTTGCATTATCAATAAAAATATGATATTCTGTATACAGATGAAGGAAACTTCATAAAATAAAAAAGGATATACCTAATTTGGCTAGGTTAGGTACTAATCCCAAAAAACTTTGAGCTAGCACACTAACGATAGACAAACGTTAGTGTGCTAAAGTTTTTTTTCTATTGGTGTAAGTACATGATGTAAAATAAAACTACTAGTAGTAGTATTACAACATGAAGGAAAAATTCTCTTAACGTCATAATACACCACCTCCTTCATAATATATTTTTGGGATGTAGTCCTAAGTTGTTTTTTGTCTATTTTATATTATAAAGGATTAGCACCTAACGAATTAAGCATATCCATGATTTAATTATATATGAATAAGATAGATGTGTCAAGAAAATTTACATAAAAATTCACAAAAAAATATATTAATTGCAATAATAGAAAAAATAGATTGGAGTTTAAATACTTCAATTTTTTATATAATAGGAAAGTCCGTAGAAAAAATGAAAAAATAGATAGTATCAAATACAACACAAAAATCAAGATTTTAAATCTTGCTATTTTGATACATATTTGATGTTAATTAATTTTCTTCCTTATAAAAATGATGGTACCCTCTTTTTGATTTATAGTCTATAGGCACACATTTGGAATTATGGCATTTAGAACAAGTAGCATAGGGTGGAGTGGAAATAGGAAGACCATTCCATTCATCTTCTTGCTCAAATTCTAAAACAGCTTCAATAGGTGCTTCAAATCTGTGCTTACATTTTGGACAGATGTAAATAACTGTTTTTCCACTTAATTTCATAGGAAAACTATCAAAGTCAAATTTTTCGATATCCATAAATAACACCTCCGTCAAGTGACGACAAAAGAAAAGTTAAGTAAAGCTCCACAGAATGGACAAGAATAAGGATCTCTATTAAAAAAAGCTAGTACAGATAATTTATGAGTTAATAATTCTTTTCTAATTTTTTTCTTTTCATCACTAATCAACTTAACTATTTTATCATGAAAAGGGTGATTATGAGCATAAAATCCGAAATATCTGATAGTTTTGAAATTAGAAGGAATTAAATGTCTTAAAATAAGTTCAATAAATTTAAAGGCAGTAATAGTAACTTCGTGATAAGAATCGTCTTTATGGTCATTATAACAGAAAGTAACATTATTTCCATCATAACTAATAATTCTATTTTCACTAATAGGAACTCTACCACAATATCTAGCAACATATTCAATACCATTTTTAATATTTTTAAATTTTTTAGGTTCAGCATAAACATAGAAACCTTTTTTATACTTATCAAAGAATTTACTTTTTAAGTAATTAGGAAATCTATTACCTAATTTTTCATGCATTAAATTTAAGAGAAAATATTGAAAACGCTTAGAAAGGGCATCATAATTTAAATAATTTAATTTTTTACATGAATTATTGCTACCAAGTTCTATTTCCGCAAGTAAAACATGAATATGAGGATTCCATTTTAAATCTCTGCCAAAAGTATGAAGAAAAGCAACAAAGCCAGGAGTATAAATTATTTTTTTAGAATATTTTTTCTTTTTCTTTGATTTACCTTTTTTGAAAGTATCATTTAACATAGAGTTAATAGTAAGATTAACAGCTTCAAATAAAATATTAATCATGTCTTCATAAGGATAAAAGAAATAAGGCCATAGTTCTCTAGGAATAGTAAAGACTACTTGTCTATGAGTGCATTTATCTACTTTTTGCACAACACTTTCAACACGATTTAATTTATACTTATAACCACATGAAGAACATAAGCGAGATTTACAAGTATGACTGATAAAAACAAATTCATTACATTTAGGGCATGTATAAATGGAGCCACCAAGATTTTGATTGTAGCAGTCAATGACTTTTTTAATTTCATGATTGGCGTTTGGTCTATATTTATCAACCTTTTCTTTATTTAAAATATAATAGTCATCCCAATGATATTCAAAAACTTTGGCAATAGTACCAGTTTTCTTATAATTATTATAGCCACGATTAAAATTACCATGTTCATCAAACATTTGTCCTTTAAAACTATGAGAATTATAATATTCAACTAATTGGTCTTTTGTTATACAAGGTATTCCAATTATATGAGTTTTTATTATTTCATTTTCTTTTTTCATACTTAATATTTTATCATATAACTTTGAAATTTTCTATAACCTTTATCAGGTAATGAAAAATTTATTTTTCATTTTTCTTGTATAATAGGAAAGTCCATATAAAATGTCAAAAAGTGCAAAAAAGTCTTGCCAAATGAAAAAATAAGATGTATAATAATGAGCTAAGAAAGTTAGGTGATGATAAATGGAAACTTATAATGTTTATACTTTTAGATTATATCCAACTAATGAACAAAAAGCAAAATTAAATTCATTTCTTGGTACAACAAGATTTATTTATAATTACTATTTAGAATTAAAATAAAAAAATAATAGTTTAACTTTTAAAGAAATGAAGAAAAATATTCCAGTTCTTGTAGCCAATAATCCTTGGCTTAAGGAAGTAGATTCAATAATACCAAGATGTGCAATTGATAATTTAGAAAATGCTTATATTGGATTTTTTAATAAATTAGGAAGTAAACCTAAATTTAAAAAATATTCATCTATAGCAAGTTATAGAACTTCTTGTATAAGAGGAGCCTATAAAGATAAAGAATATCAAAATATAAAAGTAGATTTAGTTAATAAAACAATAAAACTACCTAAATTATCAGAAATAAAAATAAGAGGATGTCGTAATCTAGAAAGTTTTAATAAAAGAATAATAAATGTAACAGTAGAAAGAGAAGCCGGAAAATATTATGCTAAAGTTTTAGTTTCTGAATTTATCGAAATACCTCATTTTATACCATCAGTAAACATGGTAGGAATAGACTTAGGAGTAAAGACATTAATGACAACAAGTAATGGAGAAAAAATAGATAATATCCAAAAACAACTAGCAAAATATGAACATAAATTAAAAGGATTAAACAGATGGCTTGCAAGAAGTGAAAAAGGAAGTAAAAATAGGCAAAAAATAATAACTAAAATCCAAAGACTATATGAAAAAATCAGAAATGCAAAGAAATTCTATAATCATTTAATGATAAATAAAATATTAAAAGAAAATGATGTTGTTTTCCTAGAAGATTTAAAGACAAAAGAAATGATAGAAAATGGAGCGTCTAGCTTAGCAAGAAAAATATCTAATTCAAACTTTAGTGACATAATAAATAAATTTAAATATAAAGCTTCAAGACTTGGAAAGAAAGTATATCAAGTAGATACTTACTATGCAAGTAGTCAGATATGTTCTAGTTGTGGTAAAAAGAATGGAAAGGTAAAAGACTTAAATGTGAGAAAGTGGGAATGTCCTAAATGTCATAGTTTGAATGATAGAGATATAAATGCAAGTATTAATATATTAGATAAAGGAATGGAATTGTATTTTAAAGATTTTGATAAAGAAATGAAATTATATTTAGAAAGATTGAATAAAGAATTAAATTTAATTTAGAATAAATTACAAATTACTAAAAAAATAAAACGGTGGCGACCATCGGATTCTGGTCTATGGAGGATACAAAGTATCCTATGAAGTAGAAAAAGAAAGCCACGAGGCTTTCGAGTGATTTTTGAATTTATTAAAAAATTATTTTTGTTCTTATATATAAAACTTTATTATTCTTATCAGTCATTACTAAATCAATATTTTGTTTCATAAGAGGCAACTTATGAAAAGTTTGTAAAATTTATTAATAAAAAAATAATTAAAAATTTCTTAAATAAGGTTGCATTATCAATAAAAATATGATATTATGTATACAGATGAAGGAAACTTCATAAAATAAAAAAGGATATACCTAATTTTGCTAGGTTAGGTACTAATCCAAAAAACTTTTGTGTTAGCACACTAACGATAGACAAACGTTAGTGTGCTAAAGTTTTTTTTCCTACTGGTGTAAGTACATGATGTAAAGTAAAACTACTAGTAGTAGTATTACAACATGAAGGAAAAATTCTCTTAACGTCATAATACACCACCTCCTTCATAATAGATTTTTGGGATGAAGTCCTAAGTTGATTTTTGTCTATTCTATATTATAAAGGATTAGCACCTAACGAATTAAGTATACCCATGATTTAATTATATATGAATAAGATAGATGTGTCAAGAAAAAATATATAAATAATTACAAAAAAATATATTAATTGCAATAATAGAAAAATAGGTTGAGGTTTAAATACTTCAATCTTTTACTATTAAAATATCATCTATCTTTAAATTATCGATAAAACCACTTGGAAATTCATAAGAATAATACACATTTTTGTGAATAACTATTTTATTCTTAGGTAAATCTTTTATTAAATATAAAACTTTATTATTTTTATCAGTCATTACTAAATCAATATTTTGCTTCATAAAAAATGTATGAATACTATTAGTTTTAAATCTTAGACAATAAGTTATATTATTATTAAACATAAAACCTTTTAATCTTTTAAAGAAATTATTAGCAATTTTTAATTCAATTTCTTTATTTTTTAATATTACTTTCATAAAACCTCTTTACTTTTTGCTAAAAATAATATATCATATAATCACGAAATGTCAAGGAAATGGTGTGAGATTATGAATGAAAATTTATCAAATGTTGTTAGACCATCACTTATTTTAGATAATATACCTGAAGAACTTAAATTTTCTCCAGAAAGACATGCAAGAATTAGAAGATTTATTGATGAATATGTTTATTCTCCTGATTTTAAAGAAGAATCAAGTGGCTTTGATGAATTATCAGAAGAAGATAAAAAAATAGTTACAAAATGGGCTAATAGAATCCATGAAAGAGCTTTAAGTTTTGCTCCTCATATAACTGCTTGTTTGTTAAAACTATTAGACCCTGGAGTTGAACTATTAGATTATAAATTTGAAGCAGGAACTATTATTCATAAAGGAGATAATCATACAGTTAAAAGTATTAATAGTTTAAAAAGAAAAATAATTGCTGATGCAACATTAGATTATGATGGAGATTATGATAAAGCTGGAGCCAATATTAGAGATGGACTTAGATATACGATTATAATTCCTCCTGAAATATATTTAGAAAAGGTTGATGAATATTTACATAAACTAGAAGATATGGGATTTGGACCAATTGATGCTAAAAATCATTGGATTGACCATGATACTTTTTGGCGTCCTGAGAATAAAGCCAAATGGCCAACTTTAAGATGTCAAGGAATAAATGCTAAAATAATGCTTCCAAACCTTGATGATGTTTTTGAAATTCAATTTCATTATCCTATGGAGCACCAAATAAAAGAAGGTTCAACTAGAGATTTATATAATGCTTATCGAGCTGTTGATTTAAAATATAAAACAGGTGATTTTAATCCAGATGATGAAAAAGTTGATTGGAGACGTGAATTACAAATATTTAGAATGTTACTTCAATTTACAATTATCCCTCCAGATACTCCTGAATTAAAAGCTTGTGATTATAAATTTGTATCAAGAGTTAATAGAGATGAAAGTGACTCTAAAAGGAGGTAGTATGAATAATCTAGTGATGCTTGAAACGATAAGAAGTATTGACTATTATCGCATAACAAGTGCTAATCAAGAAAAAAAGAATTTTATAATGGTATTAAACAATAAAGATGTTTATCAAATTCAAAATGGAAAATGGATGCTTGAAGCAGGATTGTATGATTACTTATTTATTGATAATGATGATAGTTTAGATAGAACTATTGAATTACTTAGTCTTGAAGATGCAGTTCGGGAAGGATTAAGTAGAAAATCAGAGATTATTATAAATATTAAATATTATAAAATAACAAATGAAAAGTTAAATAAAACTAATTATATAATGATAATAAATGAAGAATATGCTTATCAGTTACAAGAAAATGGTAAATGGTTGTTTAAAAAGCCACTTTATAACTATTTATTTAATAATGATGATAGTCTAGATAGAACAATAGAACCACTTAATCTTAATGATGCAATTATAAAAGCAAGAAGTAAAGAAAAAACTCTTGGAAGTAAGTATTAAAAAAGTGTAAAAAGATGAGAATTAATCTTGTCTTTTTTTATTTATAATAGTATAATTAAGATATAGAAAGTAGGATAGACATGGCTAAGAAGAAAAAGAAAAAGGAACCTAAAAAAAAGTTCCAATATCAAGTTGAGTTATATGGTATTTTGTATATATTAGTAGGAATTTTGGGAATTTGTGGATATGGTCCTTGTGGAGAGTTAATATGCGCGTTTTCAGCATTCTTATTTGGATGTTTATATTTTATCTTTTTAATTGCTTTAATGGCAATGGGTGTTTATATAATGCTTAAAAAAGAATATCCAGATTTTTTTAATACTAAGTTAATAGGATGTTATATATTAATAATTGGATTACTTGTTCTATTACATATGTCTTATGTTAAAAATGGCTTTACAGGTTTTGAAAGTACAATGAAAACAACTTTTTCAAACCTTATGCCGGTTTTTGATATTGTTGATGGAGCAAGTAGAACTATTACTTTCCAAAATATTGGAGGAGGATTAATAGGAGGGTTCTTTCTAAGTTTATTTGCAAGTTTATTTGCAGTTCAAGGAGTAAAAATTATTTATATAGTCTTAATTTCCTTTGGAGTTATTATTATAACGGGTATTAGTATAGCTGACCTTGTTAAGAAATTCTTAGAAGGAAGCAAGAAAATGATGCCTAAACATAAAGAAAAAGAAAAAGATGATTATGTTGGAGCTCATGAAGCTGGGGCTCACGAAGCTGTTCGGATAAATAGTGGAAATGAAGATGATGAAGAAGAGGAGAATGACGGGAAACTTGTTATTTCGAATATCAACGAATTAAAAACGGCTAAAGTAAATAATACTTCTTTGGAAGATAGTGAAAAAGTAGAAACTTCTGAAGAACAACCTACAATTAATAAAAATTATAAACTTCCACCTTTAGATTTATTAGATAAACCAAAGAAAGTAAAAACTAATAATCAAAGTAATATTGATACCAATATCGAAAAACTAGAAGAAGTTTTAAGAGAGTTTGGCATAACCGGAAAAGTTGTTGCGGTTACCGTAGGTCCAGCGATTACCCAGTATGAACTTGAATTAAAAGCCGGTACTAAGTTAAGTAAATTAACCGGAATTAATAAAGAAATAAGTTTAGCTCTTGCTAAAAAAGATGTTAGAATCCAAGCTCCTATTCCAGGTAAAAGTACAGTTGGAATTGAAATTTCTAATGAAACTCCAACGACAGTCTATGTTCGTGAAATCATGGAAAAATTAGTTAGTGAGCATTCAGAGAATAAATTATTAGTTGCTCTTGGTAAAGATATTTTAAGTAAAGCAAAATTCTGTGAAATTAATAAAACTCCACACCTTTTAGTAGCCGGTGCTACTGGTTCTGGTAAATCAGTTTGTATAAACTGTATCTTAATTAGTATCTTAATGAATGCTAAACCTGATGAAGTTAAATTATTACTAGTTGACCCTAAGAAAGTTGAATTATCAGTCTTTAATGGAGTACCTCATTTATTAGCACCCGTTGTAACTGACCCTAAAAAAGCAAGTGTTGCCTTAGCTAAAATAGTTAAAGAAATGGAAGATAGATATGATATCTTTGAAGAACGTGGAGTTAAAAACATTGGTACTTATAATGAAATGGTTGAAAAGAAAAATAAAACTTTAAGTGATGATGAAAAATTAAAAAAGATGCCATATATTGTTGTAATTGTTGATGAACTTGCTGATTTGATGTTAGTTGCTTCTAAAGAAGTAGAAGATTCTATCATGCGAATAACTCAAATGGCAAGAGCAGCCGGTATCCATTTAATCATTGCAACTCAAAGACCATCAACTGATGTTATCACAGGTGTTATTAAAGCAAACATTCCATCTCGTATCTCATTTGCCGTTTCAAGTGGAATTGATTCAAGAACAATTCTTGATATGACAGGAGCCGAAAAATTACTTGGTCGAGGAGATATGTTGTTCTTACCAATGGGAGAGTCAACTCCAACTCGTATTCAAGGGGCTTGGATAACCGAAGAAGAAGTTAAAAGAGTAGTTGACTTCACGATTAGTCAGCAAAAAGCCATGTATGATGAAAAAATGTTAAACTTAACCCCAACAAGTGAAGATTCTGGTGGAAAAATATCAGCTAACTCAGATATTAAAGAAGAATATGATGACCCATTATATGATGAAATCGTCGAATTTGTAATTACCCAAGGAAAAGCAAGCAGTTCTCTAATTCAAAGAAGATTTAAACTTGGTTATAACCGAGCAGCTAGAATTGTTGACCTTCTTGAAGAAAGAGGAATAGTTGGTCCTCAAAATGGTTCTAAGCCACGAGAAGTTTTAGTCAAACTCGAAAATTCGGATGACGATACCGAAGTAATCTAGATTATTTAGAAAAAATGTGTTATACTAATAATAAAGAATAGGAGGAGTAGTCATGAATACAAGTTATTTATTAAGTGTTCTTGATTTATATTTACAAAAAGAAAAAAATGGAAAAGCTATAATTGAAATTGAAAATGTCGGTGAATTAGTAAAAGTTAATTTTTCTTATACTTTTGACCATACTAATAAAACATTTGTTAAAATAAAAAAAGAAGATTTCTTATCTTGTGTAAATGAATTTATATCTAAAATTCAAGAATATACAAATGTTACAATGGATAACTATAGTTATAATAATCAACGTTCTACAACTTATACTTTTAGTAATGAAAGAAGATTATCATTTATTAATTTTAGAGAAACTGATTTATCTAAAATAAAAAGTTATATAAATAATTTAGAAGATGAAATAGAATTAATTTCTAGTCCCGTTAATTTACATGCTTATGATAATGTTGTAATTGAAGACTATGAAGAAGAGTCATATGATGATATTTATCAAGAAAATAAAAAGACAAAACTTTCTTTTTCCTTTGGATTTGCAAGTTATACAACTTTATTTATAATAGCCATTTGGTTTTTAGATATACTTCTAATAGGTCTTTGGATATTTAAGGCGATGATGAAATAAAATAGGTTAGAAATAACTTATTTTTTCTTTTAAAATAATAAGTTATGTGTTATAATTGAATTAGATTGGGGGAATAACAATGCAAGAAAAATTAACACCAGCAGATACTTATTCAGTTTATAGTAAAGGAATAATTACTTCTGAAAAAATTCAAATACTAACAAGTTTATATCAACCAATTATAGGATATACAGCCGTATCTTTATACTTAACTTTATTAAATGATTTAAAACTAAAGCACTCTGATACAGATGAATTTACCCATCATCATTTAATGACTATTATGCAATTAAAATTAGAGTTAGTTAAAGATGCAAGATTAAAACTCGAAGGTATTGGTTTATTAAAAACTTACTTTAGAGAAGGAGAAATAAATAATTATATCTATGTTTTATATTCACCTATTGGTGCTTATGAATTTTTTAATCATCCTATCTTAAATATTGTTTTATATAACAATGTAGGTAATTTTGAATATGAAAAACTAAAAAGTCTTTATAAAGCATCAAAATTTCAAACTAAAGATTATCATGATATAACTTTACCTTTTTCAGAAGTTTATACTTCGAATACTAATACTAATTTATTATTTGATAATACTGATATTAGAAATGACCAAAGAATTAATTTAGCTGTTAAAAGTAACTTTGATATTGATTTATTAATTGAAAGTATTCCTAAAGTTTTAGTAAATGAAAAATGTTTTACGAAAGAGACTAAAGAACTTATTTTAAATCTTGCTTATTTATACCGAATAGATAATTTAAATATGCAAGGATTAGTTAGAAATTCTTTAAATGAAAGAGGTTTAATTGATAAAAATGAATTAAGTAAAAGTGCAAGAAACTATTTTCAATTTGAAAATAATGGTCGTCTTCCAACTTTAATTTATAATAAACAACCAGATTATTTAAAGACACCAGTTGGTTCTGATTCAAAACTTGCTAAACTTATTTATATGTTTGAAAATACAACTCCTTATGATTTCTTAAGAAAAAGTTATGGTAATGTTGAACCTACTAATAGGGATAAGAAGTTAATTGAAAATTTAATGCAAGAACAAAAGATTAATCCGGGAGTTATTAATGTTTTAATTGATTATGTTTTAAAAATAAATAATAAAAAACTTAATAAAGATTATGTTGAAGCAATTGCGGGACAGTGGAAAAGACTTAAAGTTGAAACAGTTACAGATGCAATGGATGTCTGTAGGAAAGAACACAAGAAATTTAAGAAAACAGTTTTCAAGAATGATTATAGTAAACCTAAAAATACTACTGAAGATAATAATTTACCAGTTTGGTTTAATAAAGAAATTAAGAAAGAAGATAGTGACTTAGAAGAATTAAATGAAGTCTTAAAGGAGTTTGAATAGATATGATTTATATAACAGGAGATAAACATGGAGATTTTAACAGTATCTTTGATTTTTGTTATAAGTTTAAAACAACAAGAAAAGATATTATGATAGTATTAGGAGATGCGGGTATTAATTACTTTGCTAATTCTAAAGATTATATTTTAAAGAATAGTTTATTACAATATCCTATTACTTTCTTTTTAATTCACGGTAATCATGAAGAAAGACCAGAAAATATAGATAGTTATAAAAAGAAAAAATTCCATGGAGGAATAGTTTATTATGAAGAAGAGTATCCTAATTTATTATTTGCTAAAGATGCGGAAATCTATAACTTTAACAATAACAAAGTCTTAGTAATAGGTGGTGCTTATAGTGTTGATAAACCTTATAGATTATTATATGGTTATAATTGGTATCCTAGTGAACAACCAAGTTTAAAAACCAAAAATAAAGTTCTTGAAGTCTTAAAGAAAAATAATAATAAGATAGATGTAATTTTATCTCATACTTGTCCTTTTAAATATATACCAAGAGAAGTATTTATAAGTGGTGTTGACCAATCTAGTGTTGATAATTCTTTAGAATATTATTTAGATGATATTGAAAATAATACAGATTATAAGTATTGGTATTGTGGACATTTTCATACTGAAAAGAAAATAGATAAAATAAGATTTATGTATAATGATATAGATGAATTTATTAATTAATATATAAATCTTTATTATCTAATTTATTATTCTTATTTAATAGTAAGTTTTCAAAAAACATAATTAAATATTTATTTGTTTCTTTTATTCTTTTAGGGTAATTAGTATAATTAGCTCTTACTAAAGCATTTCTAAAATAAAGGGAATTTTCTTTAAATAAATCATTATTAATATTAAAACCCATACTAATTAAATACTTTTGAATAAATATTGCAGTTGTTCTAGTATTACCTTCTTGAAAAGGATGAACTTGCCAAATTCTGGATGTAAAATCAGATATTCTATTTATTAATTCTTCTTTAGTTAAGTTAGCATAGTCTATTTGTTTTTCTTCATTAAAATCATATTTTAAAGTATCTTCTATTAAATCATAAGATTGATAGAAAACGGTATCTCCATTTAAAATAGGTTCATCTTTAGTAAAATTATAAGTTCTAAATATACCAGGATTATATTTTTCAATATCTAAGTTACTGAATAATCTTTTATGATAATTTTTAAATGTTAAAATATCAAATCTAAATGATTTATCACTTAATATTTCATATACTAGTGTTGCAACTAAATCGGCTTCTTTATGACTATCTTTGTTTTTGTTATGATAATTAAGTATTTCTTTTTGAACTTCATTATAAGTTTTTTGATTGTTAATATGTTTAGAAGATAAGTCTAACATGTATTTAGATGGTTTAAGTCCATCTACTTCTTGAAGACCAAAGGCAATATTCCAATATAATTGTTTTATTTTGGGATTATTTTCATCTTCAATTTTATTGTAAGTTATTTCGTTCATAAATTACCTCCATCTATATATAATATTATATCAAATATTTACTAATTAATCATTAAGTTTTTACATTTAATTTAAAAATTCGAAAAAGTAATTGACAATTAGAAAATAAGTGATATAATTTAGTCATAAATATGTTGATTAGGACTTGATTTATTAAATTATTTTTCAAGAGAGTTAGTGGTAGGTGAAAACTAATAAATGTTTAATAAATTACTACCTATGAATAGGACTCGAAAGAGATTCCCGGATTTGTTCCGTTATTTAAAGAAAGATAAATTTAGGATGGTACCGTCTTTTGACTCCTTGGTAGCATCTTTTTTTATTTTCAAACATATTTTAAAGGAGAGGATTTTATGATAAATATTAAAGAAGATTTAAGTTTAAGTGTTTTAAATCATAGTGGAGCCCATTTACTAGCTCAAGCAGTTAAGCATTTATATCCTAAAGCTTTATTTTGGGTTGGACCTGTTATTGCCGAAGGTTTTTACTATGATATTGATTTAGGAGATATTAAGTTAAATGAAGAGGACTTAGTAAAAATTGAAAAAGAAATGAAAAAAATTGCTAAGGATGGTAAGAAAATTGTTAGACATGAATTAACAAGAGATGAAGCCTTAGAAATGTTTAAGGATGACCCTTATAAAATTGATTTAATTAAAGAAATGCCTGATGATACAGTTATTAGTTGTTATACCCAAGGAGATTTTACAGACCTTTGTAGAGGTCCCCATGTTGATTCGGTTAAAGAGTTAAAATATTTTAAATTACTTAAAGTAAGTGGGGCTTATTATAAGGGAGATTCGAAAAATAAAATGCTTCAAAGAATCTATGGAGTAGCTTTTAAAACGGAAGAAGACTTAAATAATTATTTACAAGAACTTGAAGAAGCCAAGATGCGTGACCATAGAAAAATTGGAGCAGCCTTAGACCTTTTCATGTCTCATGATTTAGTAGGTAAGGGAATGCCTTTATGGTTACCAAATGGAGCGATTATTAGAAAACAACTAGAAAATTATATCTATGAAAAAGAACAAAAGTTAGGTTATTTACATGTATATACTCCATGTGTTGGAACCGTTGATTTATATAAAACTTCAGGACATTGGGATCATTATAAAGAAAATATGTTTCCATCAATGAAAGTTGATGAAGAAGAATTTGTCTTACGTCCTATGAATTGCCCACATCATATGTTAATTTATAAAAATACCTTACATTCTTATCGTGATTTACCAATTAGAATAGGTGAATTTGCAACCGATTTTAGATATGAAGCAAGTGGAGCAGTGAAAGGACTTGAAAGAGTAAGGTGTATGTGTCAAAATGACGCCCACTTATTTGTTCGACCTGACCAAATAGGAGAGGAATTTAAAAAAGTTGTTTCTTTAATACTTGATGTTTATAAAGATTTTGGTTTAAAAAATTATTCCTTTAGATTATCTTTAAGAGACCCTAAGGATAAAGAAAAATACTTTGATGATGATAAGATGTGGAATGAAGCTGAGGATAAATTAAGAAGTGTTTTAAATGACTTTGGCTGCGAATACACAGAAGCAATCGGGGAAGCTGCTTTCTATGGACCAAAGTTAGACGTTGAAGTAAAACCAGCCGTAGGTCCCGAAGTTACTTTATCAACTTGTCAATTAGATTTCCTTCTTCCAAGAAGATTTGATTTATCTTATATTGACCAAAATGGTGAAAAACAAACTCCGGTTGTTCTTCATCGAGCAATTTTTGGAACTTTCGATAGATTTACAGCTTTCTTAATTGAAGAAACAAAAGGAGCCTTCCCTTTATGGCTTGCTCCAATTGGAATTAATATTATCCCAGTTAACAATGATATTCATTTTAATTATGCTAAAGAAATAAAAGACTTATTGGAAAGTAAAGACTTTAGAGTAAATCTTGATGATAGGAATGAAAAATTAGGTTATAAAATGCGTGAATCTCAAACTAAAAAAATACCTATAACTTTAATACTTGGTGATAGAGAATTAGAAAATAGAGAAATTAGTTATCGTTTATACGGAGAAAAAGATACAACAACTCTTACAATAGATGAATTTGTTAAGTTTATTGAAGATAAAAGAACTAATAAAAATTAAAAAAATGGAACTACTCGTTAGTTCCTTTTATAATATCTAAAACTAAATTAGAAACATTATTATATCCCTTTAAACAAACTTCTTTAATATTATTACTAGGATTTCCAATATAATAACCATTATAATGTTTTAACATATAATAATCATTATCATTATCACCAACTGTATAAATATCCTTATCTTTTAAACTAAGTTTATCTTTTAAAACTCTAATTGTTGATGATTTATTAATACCTTTATTCTTTAAACAATAAAAAGTTCTATCATGATAAGAATAAATTAAAAAATCATAATTAGAATAAATATCTTGCATTTTAAGATAATTATTAATAAAAGAATCAGTTATATCTTGATTTAAAATAACTATATTACAACCTATTAAAATATCATTTCTTGGTTTATCATAATAATCATCAGGATAAGAATATTGAATAGTATAAACTTTAGCATATTTAACTAAAGATAAAAATTCATCAATTATACTTTTATCAAGAGAGTACAGTTCAATAATATTTCCTTTCTTATCATATAAAATAGAACCATCTGAGCATGATAAATAATCATAAGGAATATTATATTCATCTACTTTTTCTTTTAAAGATTTATAACTTCTTCCTGATGATAACATGAATAAATTATTCTTTTCTTGAAAATCTTTAATAACTTTATTATTTAATTTAATATCATTATCATCTAAATAATATGTACCATCAAAATCACTTACTAATAATTTCATAAAACCTCCATTTATAATATATTTTATTCTAAATTCAGAAATTACTTATTAATTATACCAGAATATTAAGAAATTTGTCTAATTTTGTGTTATTTTTTAAATTCTTATGTTATAATTTATATAGATGAAGGTGATTTATTATGTATAAAATTATGGATGGAAATGAAGCTTGTAGTTATGTTTCATATAATTTTACGGAGTTAGCAGGAATATATCCCATTACTCCGGCAAGTCCTATGTCCGAGTATATTGATAAGGATAGTTTAGATAAAAAGAATTTCTTTGGTACCCATGTTAGGGTAGTTGAAATGCAAAGTGAAGCCGGGGCTATTGGAATGGTTCATGGAAGTTTACTATCAGGTGTTTTAACAACAACTTATACAGCATCTCAAGGACTTCTTTTAATGATACCTAATATGTATAAGATAGCAGGAGAGGGGTTACCTTTAGTTATTAATGTTGCATCTCGTAGTCTCTCAACCCATGCTTTATCAATTATGGGAGACCATCAAGATATTTATGCAACAAGGCAAACTGGGTTTGCAATTCTTGCTAATAGTAGTGTTCAAGATGTTATGGACTTAACAAGTGTTGCGCATTTATCAGCAATCAGAGGTCATATTCCTTTTGTTAATTTCTTTGATGGCTTTAGAACTAGTCATGAACTTAATAAAGTTGAAGTAATTGATTTAAATAAAGTAAAAAAATTAATTGATTATAAAGAATTAGATAAATTTCGAAATCGAGGATTAAATATTGATAATCCTAATACCTTTGGTACTTGTCAGATGGATGATGTGTATTTTCAATATGCAGAAGCTAAAAATCAAAACTATGATAATTTACCAGATATTGTAAATGATTATATGAAAAGTATTAATGAAATAACTGGTCGAAACTATAAACCATTTAATTATTATGGTAGTCCTAATGCTGAAAATATCATTGTTGCAATGGGAAGTGTATGTGAAACAATTAAAGAAACAATTGATTATTTAAACAGTCAAGGTTTACAATATGGACTTATTGAAGTACATCTTTATAGACCATTCTCATCTAAATATTTACTTAAAGTATTACCAGGAAGTGTTAAAAAAATTGCGGTTTTAGATAGAACCAAAGAACAAGGAAGCAATGCTCCTTTATACTTAGATATTGTAAGTTTCATTAAAGAAAATAATTTAAATATCGAAGTCTTTGGAGGAAGATATGGTTTATCTGGAAAAGATACTAATCCATCTCATATAAAAGCTGTATTTGATTATATGAATAGTGGTAAAATCTTTAATGGATTTACAATTGGAATAATTGATGATGTAACGAAATTAAGTTTAAAAACTACGAAGTTTAATAATCCAAGTAAGAATTATGAAATGTTAATCTATGGATTTGGGTCTGATGGAATGGTTTCAGCAAGTAAAGACATTATTAAGATAACGGGAAATGGTTCAAATGCATTTGTTCAAGGTTACTTTGAATATGATTCCAAAAAATCAGGAGGAGTTACAATTTCTCATTTAAGATTTGGTAAAAAGCCTATTAAATCAACTTATTATGTTGATAAAGCAAGTACTTTAGTAGTAACTAAAGATATGTATTTAAAGAAATTTGATATCTTAAATAAGATTAAGGAAGATGGAATATTTATTTTAAATACTGATAAAAATAAAGAAGAAGTTTTAGAGTTTTTAACTAATCGTGATAAGAATATCTTAAAAACTAATAATGTTAAATTTTATATAATTGATGCAACTAAGATTGCCAGTGATGTTGGAATACCAGGTAAGATTAGTTCAATTATGGAAGTCTTAATTTTCAAGTTATGTCATATCATTGATTTTAAATATGCCGAAGAAGAAATTAAGAAAAGTCTTGAACATAAGTTTAAAAATAAAGGAAATGGAGTTTTAGAAAAGAATTTAGAAGCAATTACCAAAGTTTTAGATAGTTATCAAGAAGTTACAATTGCAAGAAAAGATATAGGAGAACTTGAAGAACAAGAAAGTGAAAAGACAGTATTTGAAATTTTAGAGGAAAGAAATGGAGGAAAGATTCCGGTTTCATCATTTATTGATAACTATGATGGTATGACGCCTCCGAAGACTACTGCTCTTGAAAGAAGATACACATCCCCCATTGCTCCTTGTTATAATAAGGAAAATTGTATTAGTTGTAATATGTGTTCCTTTGTTTGTCCGCATGCTGTTATTAGACCTTATTTGTTAACGGAGGAAGAATATGAGAAAGCTCCTGAATATGTAAGAAGTAATTGTATTGAAACTTCAATTAAAAGTAAATTATATAAGTTCACAGTTGCGGTTAATGTTGCAAACTGTACCGGATGTGGGTTATGTGTAAATGCTTGTCCAGGTAAAAAAGGTAAGAAAGCTTTAGAAATAAAGGATAGTAAGATTTTAATTTCAGATAAAGAACAAAAAAGATTTGAATATCTTGAAAAGAATATTACTGAGAAAAAAGATATCTTAGATAAGTTTACTTTAAAGGGAAGTCAATTTGTTAAACCTAAATTTATGTATCCTGGTGCTTGTGCAGGATGTGGCGAGACTTCATATTTAAAACTTATAACTCAGTTATTTGGAGATAACTTAATAGTAGCCAATGCTACTGGTTGTTCATCAATCTATTCAGCATCATACCCAGCAACCGCATTTAATGTTCCATGGGCTAACTCCTTATTTGAAGATAATGCTGAGTTTGGACTTGGTATGTGTATTGCTGATAATACTATGAAAGAAGCAATTAGAGGAATCCTTGAAGAAAGAATAAAAGAATCTGATGATAACTTAGATATCTATGAAAATTATTTAGCACATAATGAAAACTCTGATATCGACCTTTATAATTTAGTAAAACAAACCAAAGATAAAGAATTATTACCATATAAAAACTTTATTAAAGATAAAACTTACTTTATAGTAGGAGGAGATGGTTGGGCATATGATATAGGTTTTTCAGGACTAGACCATGTTCTTGCTAATAACTATAATGTTAATATCTTAGTTTTAGATACCGAGGTATATTCTAATACTGGTGGTCAAGCAAGTAAATCTAGTCAAATAGGAAGTGTTTCCAAGTTTGCTGCTTATGGTAAGAAAACTAATAAAAAAGATTTAACCAAGATTGCTTTAACTTATAAGAATGCTTATGTTGCAACCGTTAGTTTAGGTGCTAGTATGACGCATACTTTAAAAACCTTCAAGGAAGCTGTAGAATATAATGGACCAAGTATTATCATTGCTTATGCTCCTTGTATTGCTCATGGTATTCTAAAAGGAATGAACTCAACCGAAGAACAAAAACTAGCAGTTGAATCAGGATACTTCCCATTATTTAGATATAATCCAAATGTTGGATTTAACTTAGATTCTGAAGCAGATTTTTCTAAATACTATGAATTTATAGCAGGTGAAGATAGATATCGAACTTTAAAGAAATTAAATCCTGATGAATATAAAGAACTTCTAGAAGAAAACTTAAATAATGCCAGGGATAGATATAATTATTATCTAGAACTTGATAAAAAATCTAAAGAAACTGAAGAATAGAATGTAGTTAGCCTACATTCTTTTAATATACAAAAAGTTGCAAAAATGTTGAAAATATTCTTGCATTATATAAATTAATGAGTTATAATAAATGTAACAAAAATGTAAATAGTTAAAACTAATAAGGAGGTAAAAATGCAAGAAGATAAGTTTGAAATACTTTCAGGAATATTAAAAAGAAAGCAAATAAGAAAAATTTGGAATAGTGAGAAAGAAGAATATTACTATAGTGTATTTGATGTAATAGAAATATTAACAGATACTGATAATTTAAATAATTATTGGAATAATTTAAAGACTAAGTTAACTAAAGAAGGAAGTAATTTACCTAATGAAATTATTAAATTTAAATTAAAGTCGGAAAAAGATGATAAATATTATTTAACTGATACTTTAAATAGGATAGGGATATTTAGATTAATTATGTCAATTCCAAGTTTTGATGCCCAAATACATAAAGATTGGTTAGCAGGTTTAGGATGCGATAGACTTGATGAATTTTATGACCCAGAAATTGCAATTAATCGTGCAATTAATTATTATCGTAATTTAGGATATTCTAATGATTGGATTGAAAATAAATTAGAAGAAATAATTAAATATAGAAAGAATTTCCGTTATGATTAATTTTGAAGATAAAATATTTCCATATGCAACTATAGATGATTTAAGAAGTGATGTTATAGCTAAAGTTAGACAAAGGGCAGTTAATAGATATTCTAAACATCCTTGGGGAAATATGAGTGATATAGAACTTTTAAAGAGTGCTTCTTTATATGAAAAGAATATTGCAACTTGCGAAGAAGGTATAAATTTAGCGGGAATTTTATTGTTTGGACGTGATGAAATTATAAAATCAGCATTATCATATTATAAAACAGATGCTATATTAAGAGTTGAAAATGTAGATAGATATGATGATAGAGATGATATTAGAACAAATTTGATTGATAGTTATGATAGACTAATGGATTTTGTAATTAAGCATTTAAATGATAAATTTTATCTTGAAGAAGATAAAAGGATAGATGTAAGAAGTAAAATAGCACGTGAGATATGTGCCAACATGCTTATACATCGAGAATTTTCTAATCCTTTTCCAGCAAGATTAATCATTACGAAAGATGCAATTTATACTGAAAATGCAAATAAGCCTAGAGCTATAGGTTATATTGATTTAAATAATTATGTTCCATATCCCAAAAATTCCAAAATAGGAAATGTTTTTAAGGAAGCAGGACTTGCTGATGAACTTGGTTCAGGTATAAGAAATATTGTTAAATATACTAAAATATATAGTAATAACATTCCAACCTTTGAAGATGGAGATATATTTAAAGTAACAATTCCTTTAACTTCTATATATTCTAGAGATGAGATAAAGATAAAAATATGTGATTTTATTGCTAGTCATGATGGAGTAACAAGAAAAGAAATAAATGATTATATATATCCTCATTTAGAAACTAATTTAACTTTAAAGGAAAAAGATAATATAGTAAGATATACAATTACTCAATTAAAAAATGAAAATAAAATAGTAAAAGAAGGAATAAAGTCAAATGCTTTTTGGAAAAAAATAAACTAATTTAGCAAATTCTTTGCAAATGTTTGCAAAATTCAGCAAATCTTTGCAAATTTTTTGTTTTTTTGCAAAGGTTTTGCAAAGATTTTTTAATAATCTATTTTCTTTTTACATTAATTTACTATTATATAATATTATCTTTGTAATATTTTAAATGACTGGGTAATAGGGTAAAAAAATATAATAAAAAGTGTAAACTTTACATATTAAAAACATGTTTGAGTATTGACTATACTCAAATTTTACTTTATACTTTAGTTATGATAAATAGTCTGGCAGTATAAGTATTTTAATTTTGTTTAGACTAATAAAGAAAGGGAATAGAAGTATATGGAAAATAATAAGAGAAAAAAATTAGTAATAGGAGTAATCGTAGGAGTCTTAGTTCTTACTTTAGCAACTACCTTTGCCCTATGGGCTTATTCTAAAATAGGCCAAAATCAATTGCTGATATCAGGAGATGTGTACATGAAGTATACGGGAACTAATAATATGAATGTTCAAAATGTAGTTCCATCAGATACTTATAATAAATCTGATTATTTTGAATTTACAGTAGAAGGAAAGAATACGTATTCAAAAGATATTATCTATGATATAGTTCTTGATCAAGGAAAAGAACCAACAGGAGAAGGTAATGAAAATAGAACTGAAAGAATAAAAGATAAATTCTTAAAATTTAGATTAGTTAAAGTATCAGAAGATGATTCAGAAGAAGAGTTAATCCAAGAAGGTAACTATGAATCAATAATTGAAAAAAGAATTTGGGTAGATAGAATATCAGCTAATACTACTAAAGAAACATCAACTAAGTACAGATTATATGTTTGGATATCAAGTGATATTAAAATAGGACTTGGTGATGGCATTGATTATGAAATGGATACATGGAATAATAATGTCTATGCAAGTATTAAAGTAACTGTAACTGGAGACTTTGCCGAGAAAGACTTAGAAGATGGAGAAATGCCAACTTTAGAGTTAAGTTCTGATTTTGGAGCAATCGAAACTAGTGGTTCTACAACTTTTACAGTTACTGCTAATACTGAAGGAACTTTTAAAGCAGAGTCTGATGAACCTTCTATTGCAACTGCAAGTGTAATGCCAGAAACTGGAACTATGACAACAGTAACCGTAAATGCAGTTGGTAAAGGAACAACAAATATAAAAGTAAATTTCAAACCTAAAAGTGCTAAATATAAAGAAACAACAACTAGTTATTCAGTAATAATAGGGGAGCCTGATTCTCTGTTAGTAAATATAAGCAAGAAAATTAATAAAGAAAATTCAACTAATGATGGAGAAACCACATTTTTATCAGGAAAAAATGATACAATTAACTTTAATTATGTCTGGTATTCCGGAAAACTATGGAGAATAACAGCAATAAATCCCGATAATACAATAAAGATGATAACGCAAGATGCAATAACATCAATACACTGGAATACAAATACAACATATCAAGGTTCATGGATATATCAATGGTTAAATGAAGATTTCTTAGATACATTAGAAAATCAAGAAAATATAATAGTGCAAGATGCCAAGTGGTATGCAACAGTAGATAGCAATTCACCACCAGTAAAGCCAGATGAGATAACACCAGTAGAAGGGAATATAGGGCTATTAAATGCGTATGAATATTATCAAAGTTATAAAAATTTAAGTATTGATTCTACAGCATATAGTAGTGGATATTTAAACATAGGGTACTCTTGGTGGTTAATAACACCATATAGTAGTTCGAATGTTCAGACAGTCAACAGTGATGGTAACTTTCATTATACTGCATCGTCGGCATTGAATAGTCATTCTGTCCGTCCATCCATTAATCTAAAATCTGACGTTCTAATATCTGGAGGAGAAGGAACTAAAGAAAATCCATATCGAATAATCGGTGATAAAGAGATAGCAAAAGAAAATGATAAACTAAATAGTAGAGTAAGTGGAGAATATGTAAAATTTGATAACAAAGTATATAGAATAGTAGGAATAGAAAATGACACAACAAAATTAACAAGTGTAGATTATATAAGAGATATAAATGAAGCAGTAATTAAGAAGAAATTTTCAAGTGTAAATACGGATATATTATATGGAAGTGGAACAACGACAGGTATAGATTATTGGGCAGGCTATTTGAATAATACAACAACAAGTGGATGGTATGGAAGTATAAGTACTGAATATAAAAACATGTTAGTAGAAGGAAAATACTATTTGGGAGAATATGGAGATAATGTGAGTTATAAAAATACAATATGTAGTGCAAGTAATACAACAGAAAGAACAAGTAAATGTAGTAAGATAAGCAGTACATGGCAAGGAAATGTAGGATTACCAAGAGTAGGAGAGATGTTTTCAGCAATGTTAGGGAATGGTTCTACAGATACAGCGACAAATATATATTTGATAACACCATATAACACTTCATGGGTTAGGATTATTCTAAGTGATGGCATCCTTTCTGGTTATCCACCATCATCTGTTGTGTATGGTGTTCGTCCATCAATCACTTTAAACTCCAATGTTGTAATAACAGAAGGAGAAGGAACAGAACAGAGTCCTTATGATATAAAATGTGATAGTTGTAATCCTTAAATAACTGATAAGAATATCAGTTATTTTTTTGTAATAAAAAGTATGTTTCTTAATATAATGAATTAGGAGGACTAACAAATGGTTAATAAACAAGGATTATGGTTTTTAACATTAACTAGTTTGGCACTTGTCTTAAGTGTTTATTATATTACAATGCCAAATGAATTATTACTTACTAATAATAGTAATTATGTTAATAAAGAAAGTAATAAAACTGATAGTAATACTAATGAAGTTGCGAGTAACGATGTAGATATTGAAGAAAGTGACCTTATTACAAGTATGCGAGTAGAACTTGAAGAAGAAAGGATGCTATTACTTAATGAATTACAAGAAAAATTAAATGATAAAACTTTAACAGTAGATGAAAAAAACAAAGTATATGAAGACTTAAGATATATATCAGAACTAAGCAGCATGGAAGAAATGTTGGAAAAGAAAATTAAAGATGAATTTAGTTTAAATAGTTTTGTTAAAATATCGGATGATATAGTTGATGTTGTAATAAACTCAAAAACTCATGATAATACATTAGCTGTTAATATTATGAAAAGCTTACAAGAAGAATTTCAAGATAAAATGTATATCTCTGTTAGTTTTAAAGAATAATTTACAAATTTAATTTTCCTGCATATACTATAATGATACTATAGAGGAGAATTATGAAAAATATATTAACAAGTAGAGAAAAAGAGGTATTTACTTTATTAATCCAAAATAAAACAACAAAAGAAATTGCTAAAAGTCTTAAAATAAGTGAGAAAACAGTTCGTAATCATATATCAAATGCAATGCAGAAACTAGGTGTTAAAGGAAGAGCAGCAGCGGTTGTTGAACTCTTAAAATTAAATGAAATATCACTTTAAAGCGTACTATTTAAGTATGCTTTTTCATATTCTTAAGTAGGGTGATAAAGTGATTAGAAGAAAAGCCTTAAAAAGAATATATTTAACAACTTTAGTTTTATTTATTATGTTAACTTTATTTTCATTTGATTATTTTAAAGATAAAAAAATTAATAATAACTTACAAGAAGTAGAGTATGTTTCTAATCTTAATACAACACATATTTATTTACTTAATAAAGATAATTATTTAGTAAGTGTAGATATTTTAATTGATAAAGATAGTCTTGAAAATATGGCTCTTGAGATATTAAATAATTTATATGTTACTAATAAAAAGTATAGTAATTTAAAAGGATTAATACCTAGTAATACTAAGATTAATGATATAACTTATAAAGATAAAACTTTAAATATTGATTTTAGTCATGATTTACTTTCTGTAAATAGTAAATTAGAAGAAAAAGTAATTGAAAGTATTGTTTATAGTTTACTTGAAATAGATGGAGTAGAAAATATTAAAATAAAAATAGAAGGAGAAGACTTAGAAAAACTAGAAAAGAGTAATAAAAGTATTCCAACATTATTAGATAATACTTTTGGTATTAATAAAAGTTATGATATTAATAGTATGAAAGATAGTGTTAAAGTAGTTTTATATTATGTTTTTAATGATAATGATAATTCTTATTATGTACCAGTTACAAGATTTGTAAATAGTAAAGATGATAAAGTTAAAATAATAATAGATTCTTTAAAAGGAAATTACTATTCAAATACTAATTTAAGTAGTTATTTAAGTTATAAAACTGATATTAAAGATTTTAGTTTAGATGATGATATTTTAACAATTACTTTTTCTAGTTTAAATAATGATAATTTAGAAGAAGTTACTTATTCATTAGCTTCTTCAATCTTTGATTCTTTAGATATAAAGAAAGTTATCTTTGAAATGGATAATCAAGTTATTGATATAAAATCAAAGAAGTGATTGAATTTTTAAAATAAATTTAGTATAATTAAAGTAGGAGTGTGAGAAATATGGGATTAATTAAATCACCTTTTACATCTATTACTAGTACTTTACATGATAATTGGGAAGATTATATTACTTGTAATGAATTAAATGATGAGATTTTAGTTGTTAAGAAAAAAACGAAAGATGGAGTTATATCTAATAAAAGTAGGATAGAAGTTAAACCTAATCAAATAGCATTAATATTTTCAAATGGAAAAATCTTAGATGCAACAGCTGATGCAGGTATTTATACATTTGATAAATCTTCATCTCCAACCTTATATCCAGGAATTTATGGTCGAAAATTCCGGGAATTTTGGGATAATTTTAATTATCAAGGAACTAATATGGAACAAGCCATTTTTTATATTAGTACTAAAGAAATAACTGATAATAAATTTGGTTCATCTTCTCCAGTTTTTTATTCTGACCCTAAATATGAAAATGTTTATATTAGATATTATGGAGTTTATTCTTTTAAAATAGATAATCCATTTACTTTTATTAGTAATATTCTTGAAAATCAAAAAGATATATATACTAAAGAAGAACTAGTTAACTTTTTATATACTGATTTTGCAAAAGCTTTTGATTTAAGTTTAAAAAAATGTGCTAGTGACAGAGTAATATTTTCAGATTTAGTTAATAAACAATCATTAATTACAAAATATATGAATGAAACTTTAAAAGAAAATTCTAAAGGTATTGAGATAGTAAATGTTAATATTCAAAAAATTGTTCCAGATAATGAATCAAGAATAAATATTGATAATATAAAAAAAGAAGAAATGGTTCAAAAAACCAATTCTAAATTTTGTCCAAACTGTGGAAATCTGGTAACTGGTAAATTCTGTTCGGAATGTGGAATGAAAATTGAACAATAAAGACGAAATACTAAATAAGTAAATCGTCTTTTTTTCAATCATTTTGATTAAATGAGCTTTATAAAGTAATAACATATTGAATAAGTTAATTCCGAATGCAACTAAACAAGGAAATAAGAAATCTTCGTCTAAAATATTAAATAAAAAAGTTCCAATTGTAGCAAGTATTAGAGAACTAAAAAGCAATAAACAAGAACTCCAACATTTGACTTAAAAAATATATACTTGTCAAATTAGAATAGACTTCTGGTTATTAAGAAAACTAAAAACAAAAATTCTAAAAAGAGAATAAAGATATTAATTCTTGTAAATGCAAGTAAAATTATTAATAATTGATAAAAACAAATAATTAAGAAAATACTTACAACAACATTATATAAAATACTTGTTTTTCTTCTTGTTCTACACATACTACAATAACAAAACATTCCATGATTTTTTTTCTTAAACATAATATCCACCTATAATAGTTTATGATAAATAATTAAATTGGTATAGTTTTTTTTCGAATTTTGGTATATAATAAAGATGTGATAGTTATGAGAAGAAAAAGAAGATTAAAGAAAAAGTTTAAAAATATATTAATTATAACTTTAGTACTAATAATAGGTATTGTTTTAGTAAATAATCTTAAACCAAGTTATAGTAAAAAAGAAGAAATAACTGATTTTAAAAATATGAAGTTAAGTGAAGTTAGAGATTATGCTAAAGAAAATAAATTAGAGTTAAAAGAAACTTATGTTTATGATGATTCTATCAAAAAAGATATTGTAATAGAAAGTAGGATTGAAGATAAAACTTTAAATATAACTATATCAAGAGGAAATATTCCAATATCAGAATTTCAAGAAAAAGGTGTAAATGAACTAGGAAGAGTTCCGATTATGATGTATCATCAAATAATTGATACAGAACCTAAATATATAGGTGGTAATGTTGATAAAGATGGTTATTCTAGGACAAGTGATGCGTTTTTAAAAGATTTAGAGTTTTATTATGAAAAAGGATACAGGATGATTAGTTTAAAAGATTATATAGATGGTGATATCAATGTACCTTTAGGATATAGTCCAATTATCTTAACATTTGATGATGGAAATGCTAATAACTTTAAAGTAACAGGGAAAGATTCTGATGGTAACTTAGAATTTGACCCCAAGTCCGCAATTGGAATACTTGAAACGATAAAGAAGAAATATCCTGATTATAATGTAACAGCAACTTTCTTTTTAAACTATGAATTATGTAATCAAAAAGAATATAATGAAGATATAATGAAATGGTTAATTAAAAATAACTATGATATAGGAAATCATACAACAACCCATCCTGATTTTACAACGATTAGTACTCTTAAAACCAAAGAAGTAGTAGGAAAAATGTATGAAAGATTAGAAAGTATTATCCCAGGTGATTATTTAAAGATTGTGGCTTTACCATTTGGTTCACCTTATAAGAAAAGTCATCCTAATTATCAATATATATTAGGAGGCGAATATAATGGTAAAACTTATGAAACGGAGGCTGCTCTTAGGGTTGGTTGGGAAAGTGAATTTTCTCCCTTTGATAAGTCTTTTGATAAAACTTTCTTAAAAAGATGTAGAGCTTATGATAATAATGGTAAAGACTTTGATATAGAAATGAATTTTAATTTATTAGAAAAAAACAGGTTTATTTCAGATGGAGACAAAAATATAATAACAATTCCAAGTAATTTGAAAGATAATTTAATAGATATAAATAAACAAATAGTTACGTATTAGGAGGTAGAAATGAAAATATTAGTAACCGGAGGCTGTGGGTTCATTGGTTCCCATACAGTTGTTGATTTATTAAATGAAGGATATGAGGTAGTAATAGTTGATAACTTAGTTAATTCCAAAATAGAAGTTTTAGATAAAATAAAAAAGATAACTAATAAAAGTGTTAAATTTTATCAATATGACTTATGTGATTATTCTAAACTAGACTCATTATTTAAAGAAGAAAAAATTGATGCAGTTATTCACTTTGCAGGTTTAAAAGCTGTTTCTGAAAGTGTTGCAAAACCACTTATGTATTATGAAAATAATTTATATAGTACAATTAATTTATTAAAATGTATGAACAAATATAATGTTAAAAAAATTGTTTTCTCATCAAGTGCAACTGTTTATGGAAGTCCTAAAAGTTTACCAATTTATGAAGATTTTCCATTATCAACAACAAATCCTTATGGAACAACTAAGTTAATGATTGAAAATATCTTAACAGATTTATATAAGGCTGATAATAGTTTTGATATAACAATTCTTAGATACTTTAATCCAATTGGAGCACATAAATCAGGGCTTCTTGGAGAAGACCCTAATGGAATACCAAATAACTTAATGCCATATATAGTAAAAGTTGCAACTAATGAACTTCCAATCCTTAGTATCTTTGGAAATGATTATGATACAATTGATGGAACCGGGGTTCGGGATTATATCCATGTCTGTGACTTATCCTATGGTCATGTTCTAGCTTTAAAAAATAAAAAAGAAGGTTTAAAAATCTATAACTTAGGAACAGGTCAAGGAACTAGTGTTTTAGAACTTGTTAAAATGTTTGAAAAAGTTAATAATGTTAAAGTTAACTATAAAATCGTTGGAAGAAGAGATGGTGATATTGCATCTTGCTTTGCATCAAATAAAAAAGCCCAAGAAGAATTAGGCTTTAAACCAAAATACAATTTAGAAGATATGTGTTTAGATAGTTATAACTTTGTTAAATCTAATCGATAAAGAAAGTAGGGAGATTATTAGTCTCTTCTTTTTTTATTTCTTCAGTATTTACAACATTATTAGTAGGTGTTATAGTTTTTGAAGTATCAGGAGAATTAAAAGCACTCATTATTTTTCCAAAACTTCTTAAATTACTAGCAATTGGTTTAATTTGATAATAAACGGGGATTGCTTGATTAATAACATTTAAAGTCTTTTGAGTATTAGTTAAAATAGAACCCCATTTGATATTCCTTATAGAACTAAATAAACTAGGTCTAACTCCTCTTAAAGCATTTGCTCCTAAAGCATAATTACCAAGATTATTAACATTCATATAAGGATAAAAATTATAAGGATTATTATACATAGATTCCACCTCAAAACATTATATGTTATTTTCAAAAAAATGTTTATTATTTTAAAAAAATATTGTATAATAAATTTAAGGAAGTGATATTTATGTTTAATACTTTATTTTTTATATGTGATAATGCTGGTTTTTTAAAAGCTATGTCTTTAGTAAATACGATTTTAACAATTATAAAATTTGCTATTCCATTAGCCCTTATTATTTGGATTAGTGTTGATTTATTTAAAAATATGGTAAATCCTGATAATAAAGATGGTGTAAAAAAAATAGGTATTAGATTAGGAGCAGCCCTTATTGTTTTTTTGGTACCTACAATTGTAAAAGGTGTTTTAGGACTATTTGATAGTGTTACTGGTAATACAGATTATAAAGTAAGTAATTGTTTTACTAATGCTAATTCTGATTGTCTTGATAAAATAAATACTTATTTAAATTGTGAAGATAGTAACTATAGTGATGATGAAAAAAAAGCCTGTTTAGAACTTCGAAGCTGTAATAGTTATAAACTAGATAGTAGTTGTAATGTTACAACTGATGTTAATGATAGTATGTGTAGTCAATTTAATAATAAAGATGGAAGTTATAAATATATAAGATAGGTTAATATGGATGGAATAATTTTAATAAATAAAGAAAAAAATTTAACTAGTAGGGATGTTGTTAATAAAGTATCTAAAAAATTAAATATAAAAAAAGTAGGTCATGCTGGAACACTTGACCCAATTGCAACTGGACTTTTAGTAATTGGAGTAGGTAAGGGAACTAAGATAATGGAATTACTTACCCTTGATACTAAAGAATATATAGCAACTGCTAAATTAGGAATAAAAACAGATACTCTAGATATAACAGGTACCATTTTAGAAGAAAACTATAACTTTAATCTAGACCAAGAAGAATTAGAAACAACCTTAAAAAAAATTAAAAAAAAATACTTTCAAGAAGTACCAAGTTTTAGTGCTGTTAAAATTAATGGTAAAAAGTTATATCAATATGCAAGAGAAAATAAAGAAATAGAATTACCTAAAAGAGAAGTAGAAATATTTGAAATAGAACTATTAGATTATAAAAAAAATCAAGAATTTACCTTTAAAGTTAAAGTTAGTAAAGGATGTTATATAAGAAGTCTAATTAGAGATATAGGAAATAGTTTAAATATAAATATGACAATGCAAGACTTAATTAGAACTAAAAGTGGTAAATTTAAATTAGAAAATAGTAATAAACTAGAAGATAACTATAAAATAATTAAAATAAAAGATGCTTTAGATATAAAAAGTATTAAAATAGAAGATTCTTTCTTAATAAAAAAAATAAAAAATGGTAATCCAATAGAACTAAATAATATAAATTCCTCTTATATTTTACTATTAGATAATAAAGAAAATGAATTAGCAATTTATAAAAATGTAAAATTTAGTAAATTTTGTGCATTTAAGGTATTTTAATTTTTAAATAGATATGCTATAATCATTATAGTAATAATAAATGGAGGAAGATTATGTATACTAATTATAATAGTCAAAATATGAAAAAAGAAATAGAAAAAGACCCAAATATTTATATAACAGAAGGAGGGAAAACCCCTGCTAATAAAATATTTTCTTTAATATGGAAGATATTATTAGTTATAATTATACTTATAGTTATATTCTTACTATTAATTAAATTTGGAATTATTAGTTTAAAATCTGATATTGCACCTGAGGCAGTATTATTAAATCAAAATGAAGTAGGAATAAAAAAAGGAAGAGATTATCAACTTGTTTATACAGTTATACCTGATAATTCAACAAATAAACAAGTAGTATTTGAAAGTAGTGACCCAAGTGTTGCTAGAGTTAATGAAACAACAGGATATATTGAAGCTTTAAAAAATGGAACAGCAACTATTACAGTAAAAACTTTAATAAATGAAAAAGTAAATGAATGTGTAGTTAATGTTGGAAATCAAAGTGTAGAATTAACTGGAATAAATATTAATGAAAAAAGAATAAGTTTAGCAGTTGGTTTCTTTAGTACATTATCTTATAAGATTGTACCATCTAATGCTAATGATGTAGGATTACAATTTTCAAGTAGTGACCCATCAGTTGCGCAAGTAAATAGTAAAGGTAGGATTCATGCTTTAAAACCTGGCTCTGCTATAATTACTGTTTCAACTGCTAATGGAACAATTAGTGATACTGCTTATGTAAATGTATATCAACAAGGAACATCTACTGTTGTAAATGGACAAAGTATTAAAACCGAAACTTATCCAACGGCAATTAATATAAAAGAAGAAAGTATGAATTTAAAAGTAGGAAGTACTAACCAATTAACAACTTCAATTACTCCAAGTAGTGCTAGTAGTAAAGTTACTTGGTCAAGTAGTAATTCTAAAGTAGCATCTGTTAATCAAAATGGTTTAGTAACCGCAGTTAGTGCTGGAACCGCAACAATAGTTGCTAAAACTATTAATGGAAAAACAGATGTTTGTACAGTTAATGTTGGTAATTACTCTTTAGGATTAAAAAACATAGATATAACAATTAATTATTCCCTTTTACCAGTTGGAGTAACCAAACAATTATATGTTGCTTTCATGCCTAGTAATGCTTCCAATAAATCAATTACTTGGATAAGTAGTAATCCAAGTGTTGCAACTGTTGACTCAAGTGGTATTGTAAGAGCTGTTGCAGCTGGTACTGCAACAATTACTGCCAGGGCAGTAGATGGTGGCTTTACAGATAAAGCAACAATCGAAGTTGTTGAACGCGAAAAAGTAATTTCTGAAACTGGTATAAGTTTTTCAAGTAGTTCTTATCCAGTCGGAGTAAATGGAACAATAACTTTATCTCCAATAATTACTCCTTCAAATTCTTCATTTACGAATGTAAACTTTACAACTAGTAATCCAAATGTTGCAACTGTAGATAGAAATGGAGTTGTAAAAGGAATAGGGGCAGGAACTGCAACTATAACTGCAACAACAACTCATAAAAAGTTGCAAGCAACCGCAACAATTAATGTAAGTGTAATTCCATCAACTGGTGTAAATCTTACAGCCACCAAGATAACCTTACCATTAAATGAAACTTATACATTAAATCCAGTTGTTCAACCTAGCAATGCTAGTGATAAAACCGTAACTTATAAAAGTAAAAGTACTAAAATAGCAACTGTTTCAGAAACAGGTATAATAAAAGCCGTTAAGGTTGGTAAAACTACAATAACAATAACTCCAAAAGGTGGAGGAACAGCAACAAGTGTAACAGTTAATGTTGTTAAAACCGGTGAAGTAAAAGCCGAATAGAAAGGATGTGAACCCCAATGACAAATAAAAATATATATAATGTATCAAAAACTATAGTTAGCAATATGTTAATAATGGGGGGGGATTATCAACTTTATCACATAATATAAAGTTATCAGAAAATAATAGTTTAAGACATAGTAAAGTAGTATATTAATACTAATCTTTATTATGTCTTTTAATTATTTATCAAAATGACTTGAAAAGTCCGTTAATTTATCTTATAATATTATTAGAATAGTGAGACCATATAATAAGTAAGGAGGA
>CANRDV010000005.1 GCA_947629475.1 uncultured Bacilli bacterium | reverse complement strand
CTAGTATTAAAAATACTAAACACTTTATGCTTATATAGACTTAAAATATATATAGTTTTATGACTATATTGTACTAGGTTACCCCCCCTATAGTTAACATATTGTTAACACGCTTTGGAGAGGTAGTATTTACCATTACATTTGTACCAGTTATAATATAATTATTGTTTTTACCCATCATATTAGTCACCTTCTACCTTCTTTATAATCATATCACTTTTTTCTGATTTTGGGAAGTATTTTTTTTAATTTAATAAAAAATGTTTATAATATAATATGACTTATAAACATAACAATCATTCCAATTAGAAAACCTAAGTATAATAATTTATTTTCTTGATATTTCCTGGCTTCTGGTAATAATTCACTTAAACTTATATTTATCATAATACCAGCAATTAAACTAAAAACACAACCTATTAGAAAGTCAGTTACTAAGTTTTTAAGGAATAAAAAGCAAAGAATAGCTCCTAAGATTTCACTGAAACCTGAGATTAATACATAGATAAATGTTTTAAATTTTTTATTAGTTGCAAAGTATAAAGGAACTGCAATACTAATTCCTTCTGGGATATTATGAAGACTTATAGCAAGTGCTAGTTTAATACCTAAGTTTAAATTAACCCCACTTACCATGAAAGTAATGATACCTTCTGGAATATTATGTAAAATAATTGCAAGCATCGAGATAATTCCAACTTTCTTTAAAGAGTTATCTTCCTTATTTACTCTTATAGAAATATAATACGAGAGAAATACTCCAAGTACAAAGAAGAAAGACATAAGTAAGAGTCTAAAAACTAAATTATAATTTCCTAAGTAAGCAAAAGATGATGGTATTAAATCAGTTACTGAAATAGTTAACATAACACCACTTGCAAAAGATAAAGAAAAAGTAATTATCTTCTTTTTATCTCCCTTTATAAAGATTATAAAATATCCAATTATAGTAGATAATCCTGCTAAACTAGTTAAAATAAAACTTGATAATATTCTATTCATACTAAAAATATATGTAAAAAAATAAAAACTAGACTTAATCTAATCTTCATCTTCATCATCTTCTTTTAATATTGCTTCCAACATTTCATCAATATTTGTATAGCCTTTTCTTTTGCCACTTTCTATATCTTTAATTATTTGGTCAGCTTCTTCTAAAGCTTCAAGTAATTCTTGACTAAACTCAGATGGTTTAATTTGATTTCTTGCTAATTCTTTATCATTTTTATCTACTCTTACACAACTAGCACTTTTTAAAGATTTCATAATCCCTCCTTTGATACTTATACGTTACCACATATAAGTAATCTTGTCAACACAAATGATACTAAAAAAGAAATCAGATTTAATCTAATTCCTATTTATTAAATATTTCACTATTTTCTTTTTGTCAAAATTAAACTTCATTATCTAAGTCTTGAATTAATTCTTCAACACTATGATACTTCTTGGATTTAATTTTTCCATTTAATATATCCTCGCCCTCTTCTAAAGCTTCAAGTAATTCTTGGCTAAGAACAGGTTGCTTTATTTGATTTCTTGCTAATTCTTTATCATTTTTATCTACTCTTACACAAATAGTACTTTTTAAAGATTTCATAAATCCTTCCTTTCTGGTTAAATACTACCATATTTAAAGAGTTTTGTCAACATAAATGTTACATTTGCTATTAGAAGAGAAACTAATCATTAGTCTCTCTTCTTTTAGTATAAGCTATTATCAAACTTCCTCCTAAGAAAAGAATAATTCCAGCTAATTTAAAGAAAAATGGTGCATCAACTCCTGTACTAGGAACTTCAACTTCTTCAATTTTATCATTTTTCATCGTGATATACTCTGTATCACCATCAACTGTTATATCAAAGTTAAAGATTTCATTTGATAAATTATAACCTTTACTACTCTTAACCTCTCTTAGTAAATACTTTCCAAGTGGTAAATCATTTAAAGTAATCATACCATTTTTATCTGTATATCCTCTAAAGAATAAAACTGCTTCTCCATTTACTTCTTTATAAATTTCAATTAAAGTTTCAGGAATTGGTTCATTCGTTTCAGAATCTACTTTTAAAAATTCTAATTTACCTTTCTTTAAATGATTTTCTAAGTCTAAAGTCCTCATCATAACTTCACTTTCTCTATCAGTTAAAGTAAAATCATACTTCGTACTATCAAGAACATAGCCATCTTTTGTTGCTATTTCAACAATATAGTAACTTCCTAAAGGAAGATTATCTAAAGTTGCTTTACCATTAGTATCAGTTTCAATTACTTTAACTAAATTTCCTTTTTGATAAGCAAGAATACCATTAGTATAAATATCAGCATTTGCATAAATTGCATATTTAACTCCTTCTAGAGGTATTTCTTTATAATCATAGTCTCCATCTGTAAAGACAACTTCTTCTCCAACTTTACTAACAACTAATTTACCTTTCTTTAAATAATTTTTTAAATTTAAAGTTTCCATTATTACATCACCTTCCTTATCAGTTAAACTAAATTCATGTTTATTTAAATCTAAGATATTATCAGTTGTTGTTTCAAGTTCTAAAACATAATAATTACCTAATACTAAATTAGATATTTCTATTTGACCTTTAGTATTTGTAGTTAATATTTTAATTAAATCATTCTTTTTATAAACTAAATTACCATTTTGATAGATATCCATATCAGCATATAAAGCATATTTAATTCCTGCAAGAGGAATCTCTTCATAATGATAATCTGAACTATCAAGAATAACTTTTTCACCTTTTTTGTTGATAATTAATTTTCCTTTTTTAAGATAATTCTTAAGAACTAAATTCTTACCTTCTAATTTATCTTCTTCGGTTAAATCAATATCATATCTTTCTTTATCAACTAGAAAGTCACTTGGAGCAACTAATTCTTTTAGATAATATTTACCTAATATTAAATCTTCTATTACAATCTCTCCATTTGTATCAGTAACTAAAACTTTAATTAAGTCATCTTTCTTATAAGTTAGTTTATTATTCGTATAAATATCTTCCTTGGCATAAAGACCATATCTAACTCCTTTAAGAGGTACTTCTTCAAAATAGAAATCTGTATTATCAACAACGACTTTTTCTCCTAACTTATTAACAGAAAATTTACCCTTTTTCAAGAAATTCTTAAAGACAAGATTCTCGGTTTGAAATTTTAAATCGAGATTAGTATCATCTAAAGTAAATTCATGTTTAGAATTATCTTTTTGATATTCACTTGGGGCTTTTAATTCAATTAAGTAATAACTTCCTAAAGGAAGATTTGTAATACTTGCTTCTCCTTTGGAATTAGTTACAACTGTTTTAATTAAACTATCCTTTTTAAAAGTTAAAATACCATTTAGATAAATATCAGTGTTAGCATATAAGCCATATTTAACATTAGCAAGAGGAATTTCTGAATAAGAATAATCAGAATCCTTATTAACTACTTTTTCTCCTACTTTTTTAATTAAAACATTACCTTTCTTTAAATAATTTTTTAATTCTAAACTCTTAACTACTAACTCTGTTTCAGGTTTTTCATAAGTTAAAGTAAATTCATGTTTAGTAGTATCTAATAAATAATCATCTAAAGTCTTAAGTTCTTTTAGATAATAACTTCCTAAAGGAAGATTAGAAAACTCAATAACTCCGTTTGAATTAGTTTCTAAAGATTTAATTAAAGTATCTTTTTTATAAACTAATTCTTGATTTATAAAGATATCATTATTAGCATAAAGACCATACTTAACATTTGCAAGTGGAGTTTCTTCGTAGTAAAAGTCATTATCTTTACTAACTACTTTTTCCCCCATCTTGGTGATAATTACTTTACCTTTTCTTAAGTTATTTTGAAGATTTAAAGTAATGGTTACATTTTCTGAACTTAAAGTAAATTCATGTCTTTCTTTATCAACTATATAATCACTTGGAGCAGATGTTTCTTGAACATAATATTTTCCAAGAGGAAGATTATTAACTTTAGCAATTCCATCTGAATTAGTTGTTAAAGTTGTAACTAAACTATCTTTCTTATAAACAATTACTCCATTAGTTTTAATATCTTCCATAGCATATAAACTATATTTTACTGATGCTAAAGGATTATATTCATAATTAGAATTATTTAGTTTTTCTCCCTTTTTATTAATAACTAAATTCCCCTTTTGTAAATAGTTATTAAGATTAAAAGTTTTTAAAACAACTTCTGTATTTTGATTTTGATAAGTTAGATTAAATTCATACTTAGTTTTATCTAAGATATATCCATCTTTTGTAGATAATTCTTGAATATAATATTTACCAAGATATAAATTATTACATTCAACATATCCTTTAGAATCAGTTACTAGTACTTTAACCAAAGCCCCTTTTTTATGAATTAAAATACCATTTGCATATATGTTATCAAGTGCATATAAACCAAATTTAACCGAAGCAAGTGGTACTTGTTCATATTTTAAAGTACCATCTAAAACGGCTTGTTCCCCCTTTTTATTGATAACTACTTTACCTTTAACTCTTCTATTTCCAAATCTAACTTCCAAGATATTGTCACTTCCTTCATCATTTCCGATTTGAATTTTTAATTTATTAGAGTTCCATAAGTAGCCATCAAGTTTTTGATTTAGTTCTTCTAATTCATAACTTCCACTTAAATAAGTATTGGTTGTAAACGTTCCATTATTATCAGTTTCAAAAGTACAACTAGTGTTTTCACAAACATAAGAATTAGTACTTAAATCTTTTAATTTAAACTTAATACCACTTTTCTTAATTACTTCATTAGTTTCTTCATCAACTTTAATAACTTTAAGTTTAGAACCTTTCGAAGCTTTCAAGTTAATATCTAAAGCTATTTTATCACTTGACCTTAAAATAGCAACCTTTTGTTCACTAGGGTCATCATTAGATGTAAAAATCATTGTTGAAACATTATCATACTTAGGTTTTTCTAAATGAATGGTAAACTCTCCTTCTTTAAGAGGGGTAATTATCAATTTATTAGTCTCATCATCTTTTTGAGCCTTATAATTACTAGATTCTGATACTTCAAAATATTTTAAAACTTTATTAGTATCCTCAAGAGTAATTTTTTGACCAACAATACCATTCAAATTAGTTTTACCAAAATTAGGTTTAGTTGTATGAGTATTAACTAAATTCATGATATTGGCTTTTTCACCTTCGATATCAATCTTATTTCCCTGACCATTTTTTTCAGAGTAATATTCAACCTTCTGACCAGATACTGTTTCCCAAATCAAAGCTTGGGTTGCAATCCGATAACCAAAGGAACTATGACCTGGATATTCATAACCATAGTGACCAATTAATTCGATTTTTTTATTAATTTCGGCACTATAAGGGGATTTGGTCATGCCAAGATTACCCGTATACTCATAGGTGTAAATCTCCTTTCCAGGTTCAATACAATAACCAATATGTCCATCCATGTAATATAGATGTTGGTTATCTGACTCAGTCTTTCTACCACCACCAGTTCGATAGTAATAGAGGTCTTTAACAGTATCCACGGCTAGAGTCGCTGCATTTACTTCTTTTGTTCCTAAAACGCCAAGACTTATTAGAAAACCAAAGAGAAGTAAATTTAAAACTTTCCTTTTCATAAAACCTCCTTCTGTTCTCGAGGAAAAACCGAGAACAGTTTCCATCATACTACGAAGTTCAATATTTGTCAACTTTTGTAAATTTACAAATTGAGTGTCAAAACCGCTCAATTTCCAAAATTGACCCCACTTAATTTTTAATTTAGGAAATTTGCCCCTATAAAAGTTACATATATGCAATAAAATCTCGATTTTGTATCAAGAAAAAAAGAAAAAAATTTTTTTTACAATTTTTTTCCGATTTTTAAACCAATACCACCTCAAATATAAGTTTTCCCAAAGTTATAACTTTAAATTAATAAAATTTCTTTTCAAAGTGTAAAAAAGTGTAAATTACATATAACTCCGAAGTTTCGTTAAAACCTTCCCTTCTTCCCTACTTACTTTAACTTGATTAACTCCTTTCTCTTTAGCAATTTCACTTTGAGTCATATTATAAAAATACCTTTTTAATATTAAAGTTCTCTCATCATTATCTAATTTGTTAATCGCATCTTTTAACATAATTAAATCTGTATTTTCTAATTCTTTACTAGCTATAAAGTCATATAAATTATTATCTTCCATTTCTTTATCTAAACTTAAGACTTCCATAGCATTTATAGTTTCTTCGATTTTATAAATCGGGACTTCTAAGAAATTGGCTATCTCCATATAACTAGGTTTTCTTTTAAACTTCTGAGTTAAAAATTCATCAGCCCTTAAAATTGCAGCATTAAGTTTGACAGTATCCGAACTAACTTTAATATTTTTGTTCCGGAGGACATATTGGTAAATTTCTCCAAAGATGTACTTATAAGCATAAGTTGTAAACTTAACTCCCATATTTTCTTGGTAATTATCATGGGCTTTAATTAAACCTATACATCCAACTTGGAACAAGTCTTCAATATCCCCTTTAAATTTGTTAGCAATACTATAAATTAAATTTTTATTACTAACAATTAAATCTTTTACTTCAATCCTTTCCATTTCAATCACCAAAGCCAATATATAATAAATTTAAATAAAAAAAAATAGATTCGACAAAGGATGTCAAAAAAATCTATTTTTACTTTACATATTTATTATCCAGAGAACCGACCATTGTGGAATTAAACCCGCTTTTCGCGAGGTGGGTATCCGTACTAACCTTTAGGATTCTCATGAACTCACTCACAAGCATTCAACACCAGTTATTGCTCGGGATTCCCGTATACAGTACAATGTAGGATTTATACTTGACAATGTATCTTGTTATCTAGACATCTTAATAATATCATACTTTCAACTTAAAATAAACCCCTTTTTAATAATTTTACATATTTTTTACAATTAATAATTCTTAACTTGCAAGTTTTATATCGTAAGGTTCGAGTTCTGTACCATTTCCTCCAGTTATTATAACATCAGAGTTTAGATTAATGGATGGACGAACACCGCCGACCACGGTTGAATGCAAATCTGAGCAGTAAAGGTAGCCTCTACTGAAAATGTACCGGACGTACGAATATTCTTTGATATATGGCGATATTAACCACATATCACTTGATGAGGAATCTCCTTCTCCTAGTTGCGCTGAGAACATTTCTCCTGCTCGCGATAATCCCACATATCCTGTCCATGTACTACTTGTTTTACTACATTTTTTTATTGTTTCTATTGTATTGCTTTCACTACATACTGTATCTTTATAACTTACATTATCGAAATATTCTCCTAAATAGTATGTTCCTTCTACTAGCATATTTTTATATGTTTCACTTATATTATTATACCATGTATTATTCAAGTAATATCCCCAGTAATTATCATCGTTACTTGTAACAGATGTTGCCCAACTCTCATCACTTCCAAAACTTTTTTTCATTACTTCTCCACTATCATCTCTTACATAATCTACACTTGTTAATTTCGTTACTTCATTTTCTATTCCTACTATTCGATATTTCTTTTTATCAAAATTTACATATTCTCCACTTACTCTACTATTTAGTTTGTCATTTACTTTTGCTATTTTTTTATCTCCTTCTATTTTGTAAGGTTTTTCCCTTGTTCCATCTCCTCCTGATATTAAGATGTCAGATTTTAGATTAATGGATGGGCGAACACCATACGCTGTCAAAGGCGGATAATCTCTGAGAACGCCATAATTGACGACGCTACAAACATCTGAACTATCGTATGGTGTTATTAGCCATCTTTTTTGTTCTTAATGACACGTTTTTATCATTATTAATTTCAAACTGATATTCAGTTCCAATTTTTAATACAAAATTTACAATATTAGGTGTAATTGTTCCATCTTCATCTTTTTTCCCTATGATAATTTTATCAACAAGATTATCAAATGTATCTCTATCAAACTCTTTAATTGTTTTTTTAGAATTTAATATTTCTTCAATCTCTTCTATTTGATGTGATACATTCTTTTTTTCATCATTAATATTTTCACATTCGATTATGTCTTTTTTTACTTTTGATAATTGTTCATTTAATTCTTTTTCCTTTTTAATATAAACTTCTTTATTTACATAATCTTCCAATTTCATATCAATTAGATTAGATAATCTATTTTCAATGTCTAACTTTTCTTTTTGTAATTTATTAACTTTTTCTTTAATATCATTATTATTTAATGTTTCCTTAATTGCATTTAATAGCTTATCTTTTGTTTTATGTTTCTTTTCAACAAGACTATTATAAATTTGAATAAACATTTCTTTTAGATTATCTTCTGTAATATAAAAAGATTCTTTACAATCATTATGATAAGTTATTCTTCTTGAACAAGCCCAATAGATCTTGCTAGTTCCATCTTTTCTCTTAGAATTAATTCTCCTAACGAAATTGTTACCACATAAACCACATACTATTTTACTACTAAATGGATATTTTACACTATACTTGTTATTGTGTTCACTACAACCATTAGGTAAAAAAATTCTACTTCTCTTATTATAAATATCTTGAGCTTTATTCCAAGTATTTCTATCAATAATTGCAATATGATGTTCTCTACTATAATATTTTTCTTTTTCTCCAAAGTTCACAACTATTTTATGAGATATAGGACTAATCGTATAAGTTTTTTGACTTAACAAATCACCAACATATTTTTCATTTCTTATTATCTTTCTTATTGTTGTTGGTATCCATTTTTTTCCTTTAGGACTTGGAATATTTTCTTTATTTAACCTTTTAGCAATCGTATGAGAACCTATTCCACTAGCATACCAATTAAATATTTTTCTAACTACCTCTGCCTTTTCTTCATTAATTTCAATATTTTTGGTTAATTTATTCCAATTAAATCCATAACATCCTGCATTACTAATAAACTCACCACGTTTCATTTTAGCTTTAATTCCCATTTTAACATTCATAGATATTGATTCGCTTTCTGCTTGAGCAAAAGCACTATATAAAGTTAAAAACATTTCACTATCTAAATTTAATGTATGAATATTTTCTTTTTCAAAATAGACATCAATATTATGTTCTCTCAATTTTCTACAAGTTTGCAAAGAATCAACTGTATTTCTTGCAAATCTTGATATAGATTTAGCAATAATAATGTCTATTTTACCTGATAAAGCATCCTCAACCATACGTATAAATTCATTTCGTTTTTCTATTTTAGTACCTGTAATTCCTTCATCAGCATAAATACCTACAAATTCCCATTCAGGATTAGATTTTATCATTTCGCTATAATGTTTTATTTGCGATGAATAACTTGTTAATTGTTCTTCCGAATCTGTACTTACTCTACAATAAGCACACACCTTTTTAATATTACTTTTAACAGAAATATCAGTATTTTGTTTGAGATTAGCTGCAATAACCTCAACTTGTGCCATTTATAACCTCACTTTCATTTTAGATTTTTTTGAACTTGCAGTCGTGTTCTTATTTATTATTATACAATATTTTTTCTTATTTCTAAAGTCTTTTTCATAATTTTAATAAAATGTTTTTATTTTTTCTTTTAATATATAAAATTGTTTTTCATTTATTAACTTTAATTTAAATAATTTAGATAGAATAGATAAATTAATTGTCTCATCAATAATATTATCTATTTCTAATTGTGTTAATTTTTTTTCTTTATTTTCATCTTGTTTCATTTAATAGTTCCTTTCTTAAATATCAATATTTTTCTTCATAGCTAATCTCATTCCTTTCCGTTTATTTTTAACAACTAACTGATTATACATTCACAAAAAAACTTGTATTTATTACAAGTTACAAGTATAAAATAGAAATAATCCTCTTATCAAGAATCATTAATATTCTTCTGAATTTTTTATTTTTCCTATCAAAACAATTTGATAACCTTTTCTACCTTGATTACAAGTAATCAAAGTAATATATTTATTTTTCTTTGAAGAAATAACTTTTGCTCTGCCAGTTTTAGGAATATCATACTTTTTATAGATTTCATATTCATACTTTATTCCGTTGTAATATACATATACTAAATCATTTACATTGACCTTATACAATTTTTTAAAATATGCTATACTGCTATTTCCTGAATGTGAATAAACAATAAAGTTTCCATTTGAATCAGGGTAATTACTTGTTTTATCGACACTTATATCATAGTTTATTGAATTGAAATTTTCAGTAGCATCTACTACCCCACGTTTTAATCCTATTTTAGGTATTTCTAAAACTGCTGTATAATTTGTATTATTATCTTCTTCTTGTTTTTCTTCAATATCATTTAAATCATTATTAATCACTTTTGAAGTTTCTTCAATATAGTTTTTTGCCTCATTTAAAGCTTTTAAATTAATTACTCTATTATATATGGAATAAGTAATAATTATAAGTAATCCCAGTATAATTAAAGTTATTCCTAATTTCTTTAACATAAAATTTTTCCCTCCGTATTATCATAGATTATTATTTTAGTAGTATATTTTTTTAGATTTCTTATTATAGAAAAAGAAAAATTCTCCTTTTCCATACTTTCAATTTTTTTAACTATATTTTCAGGTAAATATGTTTCTACTTCTATAAGATAATTTTTTTTATTAAGTTTAACAACACTTGCATTCATATTAAATAAAATTTCATTCATAATCTTATCTACTATACTATTAGACTTTTCTTCTCTTGCTATAGATATTGTTCTGTTTAATGTTTTTCTTACAGAATGTTCAAAATTTCTTTTTAACTCATCAGTTGTATTTTGAATATATTCAGTATTAATTTTTTCATATCCATTTTTTAAAATCTCAACTGTATAATAATTGCTAATTGTCCTATTAATTACTTGCAATTTTCTTTCTAAAGGTTCAACACTTTTATATTCTGGAAAGATATCACTATAAAGATATGTATCTCTAAAAATTGGATTACTCACCGTTGGAAAGATAATTGTTTTATATTTTAATCCAATAATTTCTGTTATAGATAATAATTCTTTTCCCATCAATGAAGTAGTCTGATTCGCACCAACCTTCATTGGATCAGTGCTTTTACTCATAGAAGTTGTCTCAATTGTTTCCTTTCCTAATTTTTTTGATATAACTTCTGCTGTTTCTACTGTGTTTGTTTTCAAATAAACCAATGCACAGTTATCTTGAATTATACTTGCAACTTCCTTTCCATAAACTTGATTCAATTGGCTAAATGATTGAATAAAAAATTGAAATCTCATTCCTCTACTTCTAGCCACCGACACAAGAGTTTCTATTGAACTAAGTGGAGGACAATTTGCAAATTCATCAAGAATCCATTCAACTTTTATTGGCAAAGAACCATTATTACAAGGTAAATTAGCAAATTTAGTTAAATCTTTTGTTAGCATACCAATTATAATTGTTACAAGTTGAAAATATGCTCTATCCTCATCAGGAACAATTATATAAAGGGCTGTTGGCTTACATCCTATATCAGTAAAATTAAATTCATTATTACTAGTAATATTTTCTACATTCAAATCATCAAAAATTGCCATTTTTTCACCAAAAACTGCTGTAATAGATTTATAAGTATTTTCAGCTGCTGTTAATATTGAAGTAAGATAATCTTTTGATAAACTTCCATATTTTCGATTATTAATATTTTTTTGTAGATAGTTAAGATTTTCTTTGACTAGTGATGAGTTTTGAAATTTTTTAACACTAGAAATATTTATCTTTTTTTCATCAATAATTCCTAACTGATAGTCTTCTAAAAAAATACCTACGATACCAACAAACAATTGCTTTGCAGAATTAATCCAAAATTTATCATTTGTTTCTTTATCTACAAAAATTAAATCTGCAAGAGAAATAACTAATCTATTCATTTCAGCTTGATGTTCAGAACTTAAATTTTGATATTCTCTTATTACCGATAATAACTCATCATTACTTTTATTTTTCAGGTATTGTTTTATATTTTTATTATCTTTTTCAAAAATATCACATAGTACATCATATTTATTTTTTTTAATTTTTTCTATATTACTTTCTATTTCTTTTCTATTATTTACAATAATATCAATTAAATAATCTTCTAATTCAAATTTTTTTCTTAATTTAATTATATAATCTTTATCATTAATATTATCTAAATCTATTCTATTTGATTTAACAAAATATGCCAAAAGTAATAATGTTGTTTTATTGTATTTACAATATTCTTTGCATTCATCAATAATTGGTTGCATTATATTTATTCTTTGAGACTTACTGGGATTTCTAAAATCAATTGTTATTACATTATATCCATTATCTTTAAATACCTTACTAGTTGCCTTAAAAATTTCTCCTTTAGGATCAGTTACAACTACACTATGTTTTTCCTTAGAAGTAGCAAACATTAAACATTCAGGAATTACTACAGTTACAGATTTACCACTTCCGGTTGAACCAATTAATAAAAAATGAGGACTTTTATTATCAAAATAAACGTTCTCAAATTTTCCATTTTTCTTTTCATACCATACAGGGAAGCCAATTGTCTGGCTTCCTTTAATTTTTTCTTTAACAAATGTATTCCTTATTTCATTAATATCTGCAAATTTACTTGAACCATGTTCATTTTTATTTTTTATTTTTTTAGTGCTAAACTTAGGACTTAAAAACAAAATAAAAATAATAATTGATATAAAAAGAAGTAAAACAATAAGTTCAATAGAATTTAAAGTATCAAATCTAAGATTATCCATATTTTTTTCTAAACTCCTAATATGCAATCTATCATATAAACCTATAATTCAAAACCTAAATTAGATTCATCAGTATTTAAAGATTTTTCTAAAGAATATTCTTCAATTCTTATATTATATTTATCAATTGTCTCTTTAGATAACTTACAAAAAGCATTGTATACTTTTTTATAATTTTTACAATATCTTTTTACTAAATTCATATCGTTATTATATTCAAGAGTTTTTGAATTTACTTTAACAATAATTCCTATATTCGAATTTATAAAATATTTGCCTTCTTTTTCTTTTTCATATAAATACTTTTCAAATATTTCACAATATGGTTTTAATACAGTTATATCACCATTATTTTTAGAAGGTAAATCCCAAAGGTCAAAAGTACTTATACCATTTTCTCTACAATATTCATTAAATTTATTTTCTGCATATTTCCAATTATCAGATACACTAGAAGTTAAATGTAATTCCATTCCTATAATATCACGAAATAAATATATCATCTTATTTTTTCTATCTTCTTCACTATAATATTTATCAGGCATATATTCATCTTTATAAAATGTATGTGGATATAAATTACTGCTTGCACTTACTATAAAGATTTTATTATCTTTTTTATTTCTTTTTATACTTTTTACTATCTGATAACTCATAATTCTTCCTCCCATCTTTTTAATTGAACTTGAATCTTAAAGTTCTTTTTAAATTTATTATCTTTTTTCTTTGTTATAAAATTCATTTATATCTCCTCGTATTCAAATTTGTAAAGTTTTTTCATTAATTTTATTAACATATTCTACAATTTCGTTTATATTAGCATATATTCTTTCATTATCATTTCTGCTATCATAAATATATAGTACAGGTTCAACTTTTGCTTTTTCTTTACTAAAATCTACTGCTAATGTTACAAAGTCATATAATAAAAAAAATTCAACATTTGAATAATCGTTTGTATAAAAAATTTCTTTATTATAAGTTGTTTCGTTATTTAAATAATTTTCACTAAAAACATTTAATGAATTAATTGAATCTTTCTCAATTGTATTTTCATCATTAAATTTTGCTACTATTTTTTCTAAATTTTGATAATAATCTATAACTTGTTCTAATACATTTATTGGCATATCTTTAAAACTCATATCTCCATCTCCATCTTTTTACTATCTTTACTTGATGAGCTATCAAGTTCTATTCTATAATTAATAAAACTTTCTAAAGATGCTTTTGTCTCTTCTTTATCAAGCAAATGTGCAAATCCATATTCATACATATTATCTACTTGAACATTTTCACCAAAATAAAGTTGATAATAACCATCTTTTGTTTTTAATATTTTCCAATTATTTTTTTCAAAAAAGTTATTTATTTTATTAATATTTTTTAACTCTTTAAATTCTGATAATAAATCTACAATAGCATAATCTTTAAGAATATCTTTACCCTGTTTATATTGAATATATTCTTTAATATATTTATCATAATTATTATAAAAATAATCACAATCCTTTTGATTGATTTCACCATGTTTTAGCATATCACCCATTATATACTTAGTTAAATAATCTTTTTTTTGAGCAACAGTCATAGTATCATCCTCAAGTGCAGAAGATTCTTTCAATTGTTCAAGTCTTTCTAAATCTTTATGATATTGATTTTCTGAACCTCTACCATTTCTTTCATAATCTAACAATCTATCCTGTATTTGAATTATTTCTTCTTGAATCTCTTCTTTAGAATCTAAACCAGTTAACATTGAATAATATCTTTTAACATTTTTATCAGATGGATTAATTAAATTAAATTTATCTAATTCCCTTAAAATATAAAATTTCTTTTTTTGACACTCATATTCTTTGCATAAATCATCATAATTTTCCATTATTTTATCGTATTCATCTTTTGTAATTTCTTCGCAACTTTCTAAACTTCTTAGTGCATCAATAATGTCATCTACATCTTCATAACTATCAAATAAATCGAATAATGTTCCTTTTAGTTTATCGCTCATATTCAAATTCTTCCTCTCTTTCATTAGTGTTATCCTTTTCTTTAGTAATGCTATTTTCTTCTAAATAATCAACAATTTGATTTGAATCAGATATTGCATCAAATAATTCTTTTGGGTTATTTTTTAACATCTGTAACCAATTTTGAACATAACTTTTATGATTATTTAAATGTCTTTCATCTTCTTTAAGACCAAACTTCTGCATAAGAAAAGAAGAACTAATTTCAGCTCTTAATTCTTCTTTCGCATATTCTGGAGTTCCAAAATAATTTTTTAAATTTCTATTTAAACGTGATTCATGTCCAGATGAATGTGCAAGTTCATGCAGTTGAGTTGCATAATAAGCATTAAAAGTTTCAAAACTAGATGAAGGTGGCAATACAATTTCATCTTTAATAGGATTATAAAAAGCTTCATTTCCTCCTTCTTTATATTTAACACCAATATTTTTAATTATATTTTCAATGTAATCATTACTTATAATATCTTTTTTATTTTTATTTTCTGTTTTAGTTTTTATAAGTCCATCTATAAGATCACCATTAAATACAACATAACTCATTCTACATATTTTAAAATCTTGCTTTTTTTCTGGATTTTCAGATATTATCTTTTCATAATCTTCAAAACTATATATCTTACGATCAACTTTATTTTTCATTCCCCAAAATTCAACAACAACACCTTGCCCTTTAGCATCTTTTACAAACTTCCAATTATTTTTTTTCATTTGATTAAATGTTACCCACCTATTATCCTGATAATTTCTTTTTATAGAAATATAAGATAAATATAAATTATTAATTCCTTTATATTTTGTTTTCGATACTCCATTTTCGGGAACAGATGTACTCCACATCTGCTCCCAAGGTAGAGTATCTTCTTCTAAACATTTAATATACATATCAACTAAATCTTGTCGAGTTTTAGATAAATTATCACTATTTGATTTGTTCATTACTATCTCTTTCAATATTACTATTAACTAGATTCTTTCTATTTTTTAAAATATCATTAACCGATACTTCATAGGGTAAAATAGTACTTTCAAACATAAAAAAGGTGTCATCATTTTGTTCAAAATCATCTAATTTCATAAACTCTTTATATTTATCCTGTAACATATTATTAAATTCAACAACAGTTTTTGTTTCTACAATATTATAATCAATTACCATGTATTGATAGTTTTCTAAATACTCTGGAAATATATCTATTAAATCTTCTTCTAAAAAAGGATAATTACTACTTTGACTTAAATTATCCCATACAAAAGCTATTACTTTATCATTATTCTTTTTAAATACTAACCATGCTTCTTCACTTTTTCCTAAATAATATCTATATAATTTATTATCTTGCAAATTTGATAACATATCGTTTGCTTCTAATTTAAAAGGCAAATTAATATTTAAAACTTCATCTTTACTCATAATTTCTCCATTTCTATAAATTTATTTCTTCGCTTTCTTTAGCTTTTTCTCTTGATAATCCACGTTCTATCATGTCTCTTTCCATATATTCAAATGGATTAAACTTACTAGAATCTTTTCCATCTTTATTATAAGATAATGGAAAAAAATATGTATGTAAATCGTTAGTTAAATGATAACAATTTGCAATCAAATCATATGACAAACAATCTTCACCATCAGGAGAAAGCAAACAGCCAGAACCATCTTTAAATTTTTGCCAATTCCAACCATCATCTAATAACTTACATGGAATAGTTACAGACCACACACTATCATAATCATCATAAGTATAATCTTTGTTTTTTTCGACTATAGAACCATCAGTATATATTTCTCCATTATAACTAAAAATGTCTGATTCATATTCATTGTTTTTTATTAATCTATATAATTCGAGATATTTATCACTTTTTTTTCCATCATATAATTCATACAAATCATGATAGTAAGACAAAGCCAAATCTTTTGTTACAAACTTTATTCTTTCATTATCGCATACTACTTCAATACTATCTTCTAACATATAACTTGGGGGTGTAATTCCACTTTGATATAAGGCTTCTAGTAAATTACAATCTTCTGGTAAATATAAATCTCTTTCAATTTTCAATCCATACGGTAATTCAAGATTCTCAAGTTCTGATAGTAACACAGTTCCAAATTCAGCATTTAAATCATCTCCCAAATGACAATAACCGAACATTTCATAATCACCATTATCCAATTTATTTCCTTCTGTAATAAACCATGTTCCAACTCCAACCGGATTAAAATATTTAACAATGACTTTTGCATTACCTAACATTTCATCTTGACTATATAACGGATACTCTTTAAATTTATTTTCTATCTCTTTAGTTATAAGTTTCATAATTCCATACTTTCCTTATCTAAATCATCATCTATAACTTTTTCAACATCAAATTCTGAAAACGATATTATCGGCTTTTCTGTATTTATAATTTTTAGCTCTTTTAATTCTTTTATTAAATCATCATTTATAATTTCTCCCTTATAATGAAAACCAGTTTCATAATCATATAAATTACTCTTAACTTGAACAATAATTGGACTATTAACTAAGGTATCAGTAGATTTTATTATAGTATTTTTTTCTTTTCCATCAGTATCTACAATTGTTAATTTTATACCATCTAATTCACTTTCATAATTTGAATTTCTTATTATTGTAGTACCACCTACATTATTATTTATTGAAAACTTTTTTAATTCGACTGAACTCCCATTCTTATAAATTCTATTTTTTTCATTTAAATCAACTGAATCTATTTCTAAATCTACTATATCAAATTGTTTTATTATATAATCCAAAACTTCATTTTGTGTTAGAACATCAGAATCAAATGTTCCTTTTATACAAAGGCATTTTAATTTACCATTTTTGTTATATTCTGTTACCTCTCCAAATGTTCCATCCTCACCTGTTCGTAATGAACAATAAGATTGCAATTTATAATTGCTCTGTGAATCATTTATCATATTTGCATTTTCATTAATACCTAAAGCTATAGAAGCTGTGTCCATACCAATTTCAGTTTTTTTTGTTTCAAAATCATTTAAATAAAATAAATCCTCTTTTCTATCCACTTTAAATGAAGATTCATTTTTTGAAAGTAAAATACATAAATCTATATAATTATATTTAAAGCCATCTATTTCTTCCTCTTTTTCATTTAACTCAATTGTAGCCAGCCAATTCTTTTCATTTAATTTTTCTCTTTCATATCTACACCAAACATCTTTATCATAATATGGATCGCTTACTACAATATTATCTAATTTTTCAATTTTTCCTTTACATATCATATAAAACTCCTTTATTTTAATAACTCATTTCCATATCTTTTTTATATATACTATCTTCAACTAAATCAGAAATTGTTTTATCATATTCATTTTCTAATAACCCAACAATGGCAATTGCTGTTTTTCCATATTCAAAACCTTCAATATGTATATTCTTTTTTAAGGTATTATATACTGTTGAATACCGGTATGAATGTAAATACATATTACCATCTCTTCGAGATTTCAATTTAGCATCGGCATCAGCAAAGTCTAATTTTTTAGTTAATTCATTTTCAACAATAAAATCTAATATATCACTATTTTCATCTATAAAACTATCATATTCTTTCATTAAATCATCTCCTGTCCTAATTCTTTTTCTTTTTCAATTCCAATAAGCCAGTTAAATGTACTTTCTTCATTATCAAATTCTTCCATCCAAAAATCATTACTACTATTATCTACTGCAATATATTTATCTTGTTCCTTACAATATAGTAAATTTTCTTTTAAAAAGAACTTATCCTTTTTTTCTGCATATTCCAAATAATTATCATCATTATTATTAAAACTATTATTTAATTTCGTTTTATTATATTTTAGCCAATAATCTAAATACTCATTTATAATAGATTCATCGACTTTTACAATTTTTAAATTATTAAAATAAAATTCTTCTGAATTTTTATCGCAATTATATTGTAATATATCATCAGAATCATATATTTCAACACATACACAATTACCATCATAAAAATATGTTCTCAATTCTTCAATGGCATCTTTTAAATTAACAAAATCTTTATAATATTTAGTAACATATCCTTGTTTTCTATCATTTTCTGTTATCCATAAGTTTGCATAATATTTTTTATCATCATCTATAGTTGAATCTATAAAATCATAATCATCATACCAATAATAATTAGCTTCCTTACAAGTCATATTATATAAATCTTCTCCAACTTCATAATCACCATCAACACTACTAGAAATATATACTTTTTCATCATCTTCTAATTGTTTTACTCTTAAATCTTCTTTATTTAACGTTTGATAAAATTTAAAATAAATATCTTCAATATTTTCTTTAGCAATATTTAACATATCAATCATTTCTCTATTTAATTGACCAGCACAATGATCACAGCATCCATTTTCTCTAATATCATATAAATATTCATAAGATTTTTTTAATTCAGCTAAAATTTCTTTATCACTCATACAATTCTTCGTTCCTATATTTCTAAATTTTTATCTTTTATTACATTTATCATTGACTCGACATCATCAAAGACATTATCTAACTTTTCCCAAGCATTTATTTCAAATTCATGATTATTATCAATGGTAACTATATATTTACCAGCTGATTTTTCTCTTGTCGAAATGTCTTCTATCTCTATATTATTTTTTTCTAAAATTTCTTTAAAAAATTCAGAAAAACTACACATTCCAAATTTTTTTGATTCTTCATCAGAGCCAAAACCATCAAAAGGACAATCTCTATGAAATTTAACATCATAATCATCTGAAACTTCTATTATATTATTAATGATTTTTTCATAATAAGAAAAAGATTTATCATCTTTATTTTCTTCTATCATCTTATTTATCAAATCATACTCATCACATTTTATTGTTAGTTTATCACACATTACTGATTCTAAATATTTTTTATGGGCAAAATAATTAACAATTTCCATATCATCATGGGATAATAATTTTGCTTTATCATTTTCATTTAAATTCACATAATAGTAATGTAGCTTATCAGCTAATTCTTTATATAAATTAATTTTATATTCAGAATTATAAGCATATAAATATCTTTTTATACTTGGATGATCGCCTCTTAAATCTGCAACTTCAAACATCGCACTAAGTATTTCTCTATCTAAACCTTTTTGTCCATCTTTTATATAAATATTTGTCAAATAATTTATTTTTACAGAACGATATGGTTTAAAATCAGATGTTTTATGATACGATATATAAACACCATCCTTTTCAATTGTTATCTTATTTACATATATTTTTTTCATTTAATTTACCTCCGTATTACATTATAATTTTCATATCACTTTTTTTAGAGTAATCTATCTCTCTCAATCTCATCCCACATTTCATAGTCATCATCTTCAAATGTTATAGTTACTTGTATACCTTCCAAATCATCCTCTTCCGACCCATCAAAAAAATCTTCTTCACCATCCCCAATTTCATATCCAAGTCTAACCCATCTATAAGATAAATCGTTTTCTCTTAAATAATCTAGACCATCTAAAATAATTTTTGAACTATAATTATAATTACCCCATTCTAAAAAATTCCATCCAAAATAATGAAATTTACTATTAGGAAAATCACAATCTAAGTCATCAAGTAAATTTATACCTTTAGTGGTATCAATATGTTCTTCTACATATTTTTTTAATAAATCAAATCCCTTTAATGATGTAATTATTCTAACTCTTGATTCATCATTAAACATTAAATAATCTCCTTTCTATAATTTTTATTATAACGATACATCATATTCTTCCTCCTCATCTTGATTCATAACTTTTTTTCGATTTTTTTCAACTAAATTATATAGTTTTCTATCTACATCTTTCCAATTTATTTTATCATTTAGTTCTGATATAAAATCAAGTACATCTGTTCTCTCTTTCAAATCTAACTTTTTAAAAGTTTCAACTAATTTTTTACTTTTTATATTTCCTCCAGAACAAAAATAATACTCATCTAAATCTGCTGAATAAATTTCACAATCTAAATGAATTGTATTATCACTCTTAATTGTTATTCCAGCTAAATGAGAATCAAGCATATCAATATTTCTGAAATCCCAATCTCCACATAAGGAATTAAAAGTTTCTGTTTTATCCTTCAAAATTTCAAATGCAGGAAAACTAATTAAAAGATAATTCTTTTCTTCCATTTTTCTTTTAATATATTTAGATGTTGGTAGCTTTTTGTAATTATAATAATATCTTAAAAAAACTCTGTTTAAATCTTTTGCTAATGTAAACTCATACGACATTTTTTGATTTAAATTCATTTTCTTTAAATCTAATTCAATATCATAAGTATCAATATATTTGTCATCATTATAAATATCTAATTTGACTAATATAATTTGACCTCTTTTATCTATAATATCAGCAACTGCTGTATTCAAACTTTCATATTTTTCCTCTTTCATTTTGTTCATAATTCATTTTCCTCTACTCTTTCATTTTCCTTAGAATTACTATTTGCAAAATTAAATTCTACTATAATACTATCATCTACATCAATATAATCTAATCTTTTAGGATATGTATCTAAAAAATTAATATCTACATAATTTTCCAAATTTAAACATTTTAATTCCTTTTCAATTGTTTCAATTTTCTTAACTAAATCATTTTCATCAATATCCCAAGCATCTATTAAATCATCTTCGTAAATTCTATAAGCTCCTTCTGTTTCGGTTGCTAAAACTTGATCAACAAAATATTTAACTTCTTTTGACACATCATTAATGTTAAATCTATTTGTTATATCAGAATCTAAAACATCCTTTAGAAGATAGTTTTTTGTATATTTATTTGGCTTTTCAACATAATTGTAACCATCATATAAAATCTTGCCATCATTTTTACAACTAATTTCATAGTGTATTCCTAAATTTTCTTTTTCTTCCCAAGTGCTTATATTTATATTATATTTTTTTAATACTCTCTCTCTTTCATTTAAGTATTTATTTTTTGCATCAATTAAATTTATTACTGCTTCCGTAATTTCATCATCTGAACCTTTACTAGCAATTTCACATAAAGATATACTTTCTTGAAATTTATTTTGAAGTTCAAGAAGGTTTTGATTAAACTCATCTTTAAAATTCAAATCATCTTCACTTTCAATATTAGATTCTTTATCCATGTCTTTTTGTTCAATCATATTGTTTAAATGTTCATGATATAGTTTATTGTAAAAAGGTTCTTTTTCAATATTATTTACAAGTGAATCCATTTTTTTAAATAAATCCTTTGAAGATGAATTATCCAATTCCTCTATTAAATGTTGTTCATGCCATTCAAGGCTATCATCATTGTCTTTGGAAAAAGGATTTTTATCATAGATTACAATTGAATCACTTAAATCAGAATGTAAATACCATTCGCCACTTTCTAATTCCCCATAATAATTAAAAACATTTCCTCCTGTTGATACTATATACATATTTTTAATAATATAATTACGTAAATTACGATTATCATTAAACTTAGTCTGTAAATCTGTATAACCAAGTATTTTATATTCTCCATCATTTATACTAATAACATTTTCTAATCCCAATTTTTTTATTTCTAATTTTAAATTTTCAAAATCTTCATCCGTATATACATCAGAATAATCATCATTCCAATCTTCTTCCGTTATATAACACATATCACTATCAGATTCACAAACAATATCATAGATTTCCTTTAATAATTTTGAAACATCAGAGATCTTAGGCAAATCTAAATAAAAATCAAAGTCATTATTTATCATACTTTTAAAGGCTTTTCTTACAAATTCTTCATTCATATCTGAATCCTTATTACCAATTAAATATCTAAGTTCAGGTTCATCACTATCAACTATAATATTTGCAACCCTCTTTCCATTTTTGGATAAGATTGCATTACAACGTATATCATCATCATTATCTGTAGTCCAAACATCTAATATTTCTATTTTATTATGTAAATACTTTTCACTATACCAAATATTAAAATTTTCCCATTCATTATTTTTATATAAAACATCATCTAAGAAAATAACATTATATTTACTTTTTAATTTAATCATTTCATCATTATAATTAGATATAGAAGCATCGATTTTATTTACCTCTTTATAATATTTATCAATATTTTCTTGTTTACAAATTTCTTTCAAATACTCATCAATTGCATCAAATTTTTCATATCCAATACTTTCTCTAATTCTTTCATAATCTTGTAATATACTCACTTATCATTCTCCTTTTTTTATTTCATCATCATTAATCATTTCTTTGTGTTCTTCTATTTCGTATTCCTCACCAGAAATAATAAAAGCACTAAACACAAATAATGAAATAAATACCATTACTATTATTCCAATTACTATTAAAACTTTCATAGCTCCTCCTATTTTTCATATTCATTTTCCTCCTCAAACATTTCATAGAACTCATCAACTGCCTTTAAAGAAGATTCAGATAACCTTCTTAAAGCATTTGAAAGCATATCAAAATTTTCATATGTTCCAGAAATAAAATAATTTTTTAAAACTCCCTTTTTAAATCTTTTTCTATCCAAAGAATACAGCTTATTCTTTTTCTTTTTATAAATAACAATTGCTACTTCACTAATTACATCATTTAAAGTAATTTTGTTATTGTTTGTTTTTTTATCGTTATCATAATTATATAGTGCATGATTTACTATTGAATTTAAAATATAATTATCTAGTTTTTCTAATTTACTTTTTATCATAGCATTATCAAAAGCACTTTGAAAGCCAACATTAGATATATTATTTCTTTTATCTATATCTATAAAAATATCATTTAATTCATCTATACTTTTATTAACCTCTTTTTCAGATAATTGTAAATTACTACTTGAATCGAATAATTTACCTTTAATTTCCTTTGTAAGTTTTCTAATTTCATTACCAATTTCATTTTTAGGTAAAGAATTATATTTTATATATTTTTTAGAAATATCTCTAACCTTAGATAATAAAAATCCTAATCTAACAATATCTTCTTCTAAATCTAATTCAGAAATATTTTTTAAAGTAAAGTTTTTATCCTTAGGACTAAAATAACTTTGCAAATCTTCTAAATCTTTATTTATTTTTATTAGTGCTGGTTTGTATAATTTATTTCTTTCAATTGCTAAAGAAACTTGTCTTTTGAAAAAATTGTTTTCATTTTCTGTCAACTTTAATCTTCGTTTAAAACCTAATTTATTATTTCTATAGCAATAACTTTTATTTTTTTCTACCCAAGCAATATGGAAATGATAATTATTTTCTCTATCGTTATGTAAAGAAACAATCCATTCTAAATTTTTTTGAGGATCTGTGTACCCACAATATTTAAAAAATTTTGGAAGTATACTAGTTGCAATTTCTTTTTGTAAATCTTTAATATTAATATTCTCATCAACATAATCCTGATATAATGATAAAACAGTAAGTTCAACATTAGATTCTTCTATATACTCACTCCAACTTTTCTTCATATCTTCAACCATATCATCCTTTATAAAAGTTCCATCTTTTAACATTGCCATTTCTTCTCTTCGCATTTTATTTCTTTCCATAATATCTTCTGATTTTTTTGAACCCATAAAATATTCAATCATAGAAGTATGTGCCTTCTTTTCATTTCTACTATAGTCATAGAATCCTAATACGTATTTGTTTAATTCTTTTCTATATTCTTGTCTGTTTTTACAATTTATAGAATACCATTTATCAGTTCTTCTATTTTTCAAATATATTTTTAAATTATTATCTGGGTTATTCACAGCAAAGTAAGGATGCTCAATAAATACTATCTTAGAGTTCATACTTCCTACTTAAATTATTTTTTTAAAACTTCTTGATAAATTAAATTTAACTTTGAAATTATTTCTTCATTTTGAATTTTAATTTCTTCATTATCATTTATTTTCATCAAGCCTAATTCTAAAAGTTCTATAATCATATCATTAACATAATTTAGCTTCATCTTTTTTGTTTGGTATTGAATTATTTCATCAAGTTCCGTTGGAAGACTTATACTTCTTCTTTTAAAATTTTTTATTTCACTATTCATAAAGTTTAACCTAAAAATTTATTTCCATATGAATTATATTTTTCAAAAAATTTTTTCAAACACTCATTTGATTCCGTATCTAAATTTTTCTTAAATCCCATATTTACAAAAAATTGTTCAACTAATTTTTTTGTTAAAAACTGATTATGAATTAATCTATTAACTTTCATATTAATATCATAAATAAAATTATTTAAATCATTCTCACTAACACTTTTTCTAATTATTTCTCTGATAGCCTCTGATTTATTTGAAAGATTATTTTCTTTCATATACCTTTCTAATAATTTCAAATCACTATCATTTAATCTAAAACTTTCCATTCTATAAACACCCCTTTCAAGAGCAAAAATATAGTGAAAAAATAACAACAGGATATGTGAATGCACCACCAGCCAACCAAAATCCTTTAAAATCAAGGTTTTAGGAGGCTTTTTGCTGCACCAGAACCTATTTCGCACTTGCGAAATGTAATACAAATCGAGCTTTTCCGTATTACAATTAAGCCTTTTTAAAGTTAAAATCCTTATTTATCAAAGGTTTAAGTGTATGAACAATTGTAATACAACCTCTATTTTTTACTCTTTTTGCTTAATTCCAATTCTTTTGTATTTTCACTAGTTTTATCTGTTATTTTTTCATAGTTTTTATCAATATTTTTTAATTCTAATATATAATCATTATTAACTTTTAGAATTTCATTCATAGCAAGATTTAATTTATTTTCTTTAATAACTGAATTAATAAAATTATTATTAGTAATATCTTTTATATCAATATCTTCATCATTATCAAAAGATATATAGTTAAAATTATTAGTAACACGATCATAAATTGTATACATATTTTTTTTCGAATCATGTTCCTTTAGATTATAAAATTTAATCTTATTAATAGTCTTATCATTAAAACTTTCTATTGTAAAATTTATTCCATAGGCTTGTTTTATTAATTCTAATTTTTCTAAATATCTTTTTTCAATTTTATCTTTTTCAGCTATTTTATTATTTAGACTTTCACTTTTCATTATCTTTTCTTACTTCTTTTATATGGATATAAACTTATTTCTTTGAAAAAATAATTATTAATAATTCTCATAATGTCTTTTTGAGTTTTATATCTTCTGGCAACACACCCATCACTAGTCTTATCACAATCACTAATACAAACCACTCTTTTTTCAGTATCAATTTCAATTGATAAATTAATATAATTCTTAAATTCTTTATTATCTTTTTTCATAAAATTATTTCACTCTCCTTATTTTTTTCAATTATTTTTTTGAAATTATCATTAAAATAATTATAATTTTTTTCTAAATCATTTCTATTAGAAATTAAAGCTTCATTGATATCTTTTATACCAGTTAAGTTTGAAATTAAATTAATTGAAAAGGAACGAACATTAAGTTTTAATAGTTCATCCCTTACAATTTTCTGATAATCTAATCCTGCTTTATCATTATCAAATGCTAATACTAGATTACCTTTATAATTATTTTCTTCTATCACTTTTAACAATCTTTTATAATTATTAAGACCATTTAAAGATATAGTTTTAATATTACTATCTATTGTTTCAAGAGATAAAGAATCTATAATACTTTCAGTAACATATATTAAATCATTTGAATTATTCTTTAATAAATCTTCATTAAAAAGATAACTAATTCCTCTTGATTTTAATTTTATATTTTCTTTTACTCCTCTTCCAAAATAACAATTTTTATTAATTGGAAACACAACTATTTCATCTTTTTTATCATATCCTATTTGATATTTATCAATTAATGCCAAATCAATTTTTCTATTAAGTAAATAGTCAGTTTCTGAAATATCTTCATGACAGTTTTCAAAATATTTACTATAGTCTATTACTTTTACTGGATAATTTGAAAATAAGTTATCATTTTTTATATCAACATTAGGATATAATTCTTTAGCAATTTTTAGTTGTTCTTGAAAGTTTTTAGTATTATAATCTATTCCAATTAAATCAAACAAATCATATCTTACTCCACAGCCAAAACACTTACATATTTTATATTTTTTAGAATAACTCATACTTGGATGCAAATCTTCATGTTCAGGATTAAGACAGTTAAAGTTTCTCTTTAGATTTAAAATACCATGTTTTTTTATTAAATAATCACCAAGTAATTTTTTGTAATTATTAATTTCTTCTTGAGATAACATTATTATACAATCTCTAATTCTTCATCAATATCTTCTACAGGCATATTCTTTTGTTTAGATGCAAGGAAAGTAACAGAATTAGCTACTATTTCAAGTTCTTTTTTTGTAGTTCTTATCTCTCCTTTAATACCTATTAAATCACCTTTTGAAAGATATTCACAGACACCTTGAGCAACATTTCCTCTAACAACACAATCAATATAATCTGTTGGATATGTACCATCTGCATCCTTAAATCTTCGAGTAACAGCTAATGTTATATTTGCATACGTGCTTCCTTTTTCATCTTTTTTTAAAATTGGTTCATTAATTACTCTTCCAACTAACATAGTCATATTAATCATAAAGTATCATTCCTTTCAAAAATAAATCTATCAATTATACTCTTCATAATCATAGTTTTTAATATTAATAGTTGTTTTTCAACAGTATCATCTTCTTTTTCTATCTTTTTCTCTAATTTTAATATTTCTTTATTAATAGAAGAAATTGCCTCTTCTATTTGCTTATTTTTAGTTTCATATACTTTTATTTTAGATTGCAAATCTTGCATATCATTTATTAATTTTTCAAAATTCATATGTTTAAATTCTCCTTTTCTTTACAACCCTAAATTCCTACTACAACTCTTTCTCATTTAATCCTAACTTATTTTTATAATATTCACTTACATCTTCTACCCAGTCAGTTTCATTAATATATGATTGAGAACATTGCCAATCAATATTATCAAAAACTTCTTCTGCAATTTGGTCAATTAATTCTTCATCAAATCTATTTGCTGTAATAGTAAAAACAATACCATTTTGTTGGTATTCAAAATAATATTCATCTTGTTCTAATAAATTTCTTATTTCTTTCTTAATTGAATTAGCTGTTGATAATCCACCCTCATTAATCAAATTTTCTTTATTTTCGTTTACATAATCTACAAATAAATCTTTATCATCAAACAAACATTCAGCAATATAACATACACTATCTGGACTATTTTTAAAATTATTATAGTCTTTATAACAAAATCCATTAAATGTTCTATCAGATTCATATATCAATTTATCATTATATTTAGATTTGGAATCGACAATTTTAGAAATACAACCGACATCGGCTATATATACTATTTCAAATTCATTTTTATATGAGTCTTTCATACTTCAATATCTTCCTCCTTAACATCATTATTTTTAGTCATTTTATTTTGTAAATCATTATTTAAATTTTCTTCTTCAATACCAAATTTTTTCTCAAATATTTCATATACTTTTTCATAAACCTCATCATCTGTCATATTTAAATTAAACCAATCTGCATTTTCAACTTCAATTTCCCAATAGTCATGTGTACATTTATAACCATAAATTATTTCAGCACCTTCATCCATTGAATATCTTAGTTCAACACTTCTTCCGTAATCAAAAATTTCAGCAATTGTATAAGAATTATTAGGTTCTATTTCACTAATTTTTGTATAATAATCACTATCTAAAAAACCATTTCTAGGAATCATATCAATAGTTAAATCACAATCAATATAATCTTCTAATCCTAGCTTATCTAGCAACCTATTTCTTAAATTAAAATAAACATCACTAAAATCAGTTTGATAATCACTTTTTTTAATGTTATATTTTTTAATAAAGTTATTAGCTCTATCTAACCAATATTCATCATTTTTTCCCATTTTAAACAAATCATCAATATTCCAACCATTAGCATATATTTCATTATAATTACATACATCAACATATAAATCCATCAAGTCAGATGTAATATATTTTTCCAAATAATCTAACATATTAACATCTCCACTATCATACATTTCTCTAAACTCTTTCAAATCAATTTCATAAAGATAATCTGCTTGTATAGAATTAAATATATTTATAGGTTTTTCAAATTCTTTTTTTTGATTTTTTTCTTTTCACTATTAAATGTAATTAATTTTTTTTCAACAAAATTATTTATAATTTTCTTTTGAGAAGTTACAAAATCATAAACTTTCATAATATCAATATCAGATACGTAATCATCATCAAAAAATTCTTTAATGAGCAATGCTGTTTCTATTTCATAATTTGTACTATATTTTATTTTTTCTAAAAGTCTTCTAATATCATAAGTAGTATTCATTTTTTTATTTTTTCCTCTTTATGATTATCTGTTTTCGTTTTTACTATGTAAAAATAAACAGAAGATTCTAGTATTTCACAAATATTTAACATTACATAAAAATTTGGCTGTTTTATTTTTCCATTTTCAATAGCTTCAATCATTTCTTTATCAACTCGAGAAAGTTTTGCAAGCTTTCTTTTTGACATTCCCCAAGATAATCTTTCTTCTCTTATTTTTTTACCTAAATTTTCTTCCCATTTCATTTTTAACTCCTCTCATAAAATTAAAAAAAGAAACTAAAAATTGTTTCCATTCAAATTGGCAAAATCAATAAATTGTAAGGCATCTAACCTTTTACCATCAGAATTATATAATTCTAAATGCAAGTGAGGTCCAGTTGATCTTCCAGTAGTAGATGTTAAGCCTAAAAAATCATCTATTTTAACTCCACTTCCTTTTTTTAAAGAAACTGGAACACTACTTGCTTTTATATGTTTATAAGAAACAGTTAAACCATTATCACATTTGACTTCAACATAATTACCAATTTGATTTTTAGAATTGCTAAATGGTAAATCATTATATTGTGTATAAACAATATTGCTAATACTACCACTACAAACACTATAAAACTTCGTGCCAATAGGAACAGAAAAATCCCATCCTGAATGATGATTAACACTCTCTTGCTCCTTCTCTGATAAACCAAAATCTACATTTCTATTTTCAAATACCATTGATGTAACTGTATAGTCTTCTTTTAAAGGAAAAATATATGGTAAATCATCATATCCTTCACTATAATCATTTGAAGTTGTTATATCTTCCCCATCAACATTACACAAATCCAATTTCTCTATCAGCAATCCATCATCATTAAAATCTGTTTCAATAGTATAATCTGGTAAAGTTTCATCTGCCTTTAAATCAATACAAACTGTCTTTATTGGAATCATTCTCTTTTTAGTTTCATTTAAATTATTTAAATAAGCAGTTGCCCATTCTTCATCAGATAAAGTTGTTATATCCAATACATTATTTTTTCTTTGAAGATAAAAGACTAATCTTTCCAAAGAAACATAGCCTTTAGTCTTCAAATATTTATTCAATAATGCTCTATATCTACTTGCATAAATTTGATTATTTACTACTATATTGCTTTCTCTAGCTTCGGCTGAATCTTGATATATTTTTTCATATCCCATTGAAATACCTGCAACAGCAATAACTATACTAATAATTATTACAATTGGAAGAAAAGCTATAATGCTTATTGCAAATATTTTGAAAGACAATATTTTTTTAAGCATATTTTATTCCTTATCAATTAAAGGATATTGTTCATCAGTCTCACCCATATAATACATTTGAGTTGGAGTTGCAAAAACATTAACTCGTAACCTATTCTTATTATTAATATTTAATAAAAACTGACCTTGATTACAACTACTTAAAAATGCCTTTTGAGTTTCGGTAAGCAAAGAATTAGAATATAATTTTTCAACTGCATCTATATCAGTATCTTTTAACATTCCTGTTAATTGATACTGACAATTGTTAAAAATTGCCGAAGCATGCCTTAATATATTACTCCTGCTTGTAAAATCACTTGGTTGTTGACTAGCTATTACAATTGATAATTTATATTTTCTTGCTCTCCTATTCAATTGGTCAAAATATTTTAATAAAGTTGGGTTATCTTCATCTATATAATTATGAAATTCATCTAATACTATCATCATTTTTTGTTCTTCTGAAAATCTTGTATTTCTTTTCTTATTATCAACTACCTCATTGCTTAAATAAGTTAATATATTTAACATTTGAGTATTAATTAATCTTCTACTTGAATTAAAGAACAATTCCTGTAAATTAAAAACAACTAAATTATTACTTAAATCAATTGTAGTTATTCCATTAAATAAATTACTATCTTGACCTATTACTAATCTTTTTAACAATACTTCAATATTTACTAGAATTAACATTAAGTCCTTATTATCACACTTCTTCTGTTCTTCTAACAAAAAAGCATATAAATCTGAAAAAATAGGATAATCTTTTGGATTCATTTTTTCAAATTCTTCTAATGTTGTTTGTTTAGTAATTCCTCTGCTTTTATAAAATTTCTCTACAACATCAAGCAAAACAACTAATTCTTTTTCGGATATATCTTCAAAAACCGTTATAAAGAAGTTTTCAAGAAAACCTAAATGTTTACCTAAAATTGAACTATCTTCATCATCAGATAATACATATCTAACCTGTAAAGGATTAATCAAACTTTTATTAGATAAATCTATGTATTCTCCTCCACATCTTTGACATAATTTTTCAAGTTCATTTTCAATATCAAATAAAAATAATTTTGTTCCTCTTGCAAATTCATTTATAATCATTAATTTTAGAAAGAAAGATTTACCACTTCCACTTGTTCCTAATACTCCAATATTGTGATTAGTTCTATCTTTACTTAAAAAGTATGGATCGAAGAAAATCGGAAGACCATAAGCTGAATCTTCACCAATTAACCATCCCAAAGAATCATTATGATAATTTTCTGTAAAGAAAAAAGAACTTGCTAATGTTAAAGTTGGAAGATACATTGCATAATCTTTAAACGTTCTATCCGTTAAATCATAACTTTGCCATGCTTCTAATTGCCTCAATCTAGGAATATCTACTTTAATTTGGTATAGTTCTGCATTTCTTTTTATTTCTTTTATAATCTCTTCTCTTTTTCTTTTGTCTCCACTTATAGCCAAAACTACAGATACCTCTTTGATTTTTTCATCGTTTGTTGATATTTGTTCAATTAGTAATTTATAGTTATTCATTAATGACTGCATTTCGGTTACATCACTTAAATTTTTACTTGAATTATAATCGGCTAATACAGCTTTAAAACTGCTATTTAAAACATTTAAAAGCTTATACTGCTCTATTGATTCATTAATGGTTACAGATGCTTTTACATCTGGTAAATTAATTATCCTATCTAAAAAGCCATGTTCAATAAATAATGGATAATTCTTTATAGACAATAATTGTATTTCTTCATCTTCAAATTTTAAAGATGAAATTTGTTCTTTTAAAGTTAAAGGAACAACTAAATCAAAAAAATCATAATACATTATTTGGTCGAGATTGCATTTGGAAAAATACATATTAGTAAATATCTTAATGATATTTTTCTTATTTCTTATTGTTTCAATTTCTAATTTAGGAATTACTTGAGAACAAGTTAATTCAAACTCATGACAATTTTTTTCTAAGGCTTCCATATTCTTAGATATTATAGAAAAATAATAAGAACTTGCAGAAGTCATATTTTCCTTTTCAATTGTTTCTATAAAATTATGATTATTTATAAGAATTTCATTTTTAGTTTCATTGTCATTTGAACTTTCTATAAGATTTAAATAATTTTCTTTATTAATATTTAAATTAATTTTTTCATCAAATTTATAAGCTTTAATTGTAAAAGGTAATCTATATAGCTTTGCTAACGTATTAAAGAATAGATTCTGTTCATTCACATTTGTTAAAGATAAATCTATTGGATTCACCCTATAAAAAATTGCATATTGTCCTGTTTTTAACTTGATAATTCCATTATCACCAATTTCACTTACATTAGTAAATACTTGTGAATTTTGAACCTTTTTCTTTAAAATATTTTTTGTTAAATATTCCTTTCTTTCCTTCATTTTAATAGCATTTACATTTTTCTGTTCCTTCTCTTTTTTCTTTAAATTCATTAATCTTCATTCCTTTCTTTTATGTAATAATAGTTTTTATCTCTAAATAAAAATCTTGAAAATAAAAGAAATAATTTATATGTTCTACTACACTTACTAAAATCTGTCGGAATTAATGAAATTAAACCAACAGATATTAGAAAAAATGAGAAAGTATATAAATGTAATAAGAAGAATATTATAAATAGCAATATAAACATTACCCCTAATACTAAATCTTCTATTTGTAAGTTAAATAAACCTAAGTTCCTTTTTACACTTTGTAAAGTTATAAACAAATTACCACCTCCAATTTATATACTCTCACTTTCTTTTGCAATACTTTTGATTTTTGGAATTTTACGATAAACAATTGCATTTGGATTAGGTATATTTCTTATTGCATTAGAAATATTACTAATACCAATTCCTACAGTTGCTCCACCAATTTTGGCTTTTTCTATTCCTTCTCTCATATAATCTTTACTATAAGTTCCAGTTTCAAAGTTCCATTGACTTTGGGCATCATTAATCATGCTTTGACCTTTAGATTCTAATCTCTTACCATACATTCTTGTAATTGGATTAGAATTTTGACTTAATTCTTCTCCTCTAGTTTTATATTCATTTCCTTTTTCAACTTTTTTACTAAGATGACTTGAAATATTCGAACCTAAATTAGGTACAACTTTTGATAAACTATTGTATGCTCCTTTAGCTGTTTGTTTTACACCTCCAGCGATCTGGGCAATTCCTCGACCAGCTTGAACAACTCCACGTGGTGTATTAACTGCTGCTTTAACTGCCCCAACAGAAGCTGCTCCGGCTGTTGCCATTCCTCCAAAAACACCTTTAATTGCCATCATTGCATCTCTTCCAGAGTTAGCTGAAACGTTTTCTCCTATAAATCTATTTAAAGTAGTAGAACCAGTTAATAACATCATTGCACATCCTAAATAAAGTATAGATTGAGTTACCACTTTTGTAAAATAACTTAAATTATTAATTACAGAACTATTTTGAATTGCATTAAATAAAACAGATGTTAAACCAATCAAAAGCATTAAAGCTCCTGCTTGCAAAACTAAAGATGCAAGTTGCTGATATAGTGCTGACCTTTGTTCTTTTCTTCCAATCGAAGTTGCAAACACAATTGGAGAAATCGCCATTAAAAAAGCTAATTCCAACTGTCTTTTTCCTAACATTAAAACAGCAAAACCTATACTAAATAAAAAAATTGCTCCTATTATTATTCCAAATAAAAAATTATAACTAAAAGCATAATCTTCACTATCATTCCATATTCCCTGCTTATAAATCGTACATCTATAAGAAAATGAACCTGAATCAGTAATATTAGTAGCTGTTAATTTGTTATTTCTTATTAATTCTTCAAAATCTTCCATTGTTTCCACACCTTCGACATTTGAATATTTTTCTAAAGATTTTTTTAAATCTTGAACATTTTTAGAATCAATATTTTCTCCTCCAGAAACTTTATAGCAGGATTCATTTATATTTAAATAAGCTGTTTTCATTTTATCTCCAATTGTAGAAGTTTTATCATTAAAATTATTATATATTGCATTAGATAAATCAATTCCTATATTTATAGTAGAATTAAATATCAGATATGTGCAAAATATTAAAACAACACATTTTGCAATTTCTTTTACTAATTCATATATAGGTTGATCATTACTATCAGCATCAAATATTTTAAAGGTTATCTTCCAAATTGAAAATAAAAGTAATATTACAAAAGATAATATAAAAAAAGCATTAAATATCTTGGTGAATGGAGAATTTTCTATTTCTTCTAATATCCTTATAAAATTTATACTATTAATCGTTTTAGCAACATTATACAATGTATCAATAGTATTAAATATAATATTAATTATTCCAATTCCAATTCCTCTCAAAATATCTAATACTCCAAATTTTATATCACCTGCGATACTTAGTATTAACATAATTATTCTAGCATATCAATTAAAAAATTAATGATTGAAGGAACTAAAATTAATAAGCAAACTCCTGCTAAAGTATATAAAATTGTCTTTTTTCTCCTCTGCTTTGTTTCATCATCACCAATTATAAATTGAATCACGAAAATAATTAATGCAATAAAAGCTAATATAATTCCAAAAATTTGAATTTTAGTTGCAAGTCCTTTAATAATCGTACCTAACTTATCAATTGTTACATCTCCACCTTCTATTTTTTCTACTGCCTTAACATTCGTAAATCTTAATATAATTGTTAAAACTATAGAATAAAATATAAGCCACATTTCTTTTATCTTTGATAATTTGTTTTTATTTTTTTTATCTAACATATTCCTCCCCTTATAAACTTAAATTTTTCTCTTTGATTGAATTATAATAATTTAAAATCAATTGCAAATTACTTTTCCTAAATAAATTTTCTTCATCAGTTAATTTATTTTCTAAACTTTGAATTAATCCTTCACCATTTTTATTAAATAAATAAACATCATTGAATAAAGTCCAGCCTGTATTATTATCAACAATGATATACATTATTCCCTCATCATCACTTCGAGTTTTATTCTCTAAATCTTGTTCTTTAGTTTTTTCATCTAAAGTACTTAAAGTGTATCTACCAGATGGAATATTTACATCACTTGTCTTTAATACAATTGCAACTATATCCATTTGTTCAGCTGGAATTTCTTTTTCAAACTGAAATTTTATTTCCTTTGCACTTTCTTCATCTAATTTTAAATAATCAATCTTTGTTTGAGATTCAATAGATTTAAAAACGGAAACTTTATCAGAATCCGTTTTTAAATACAAGTTTAAATCTCCTTTATCATTATTACCAAAATATTTAAAATCCAAATTATACATATCACAATATTTTAATAATTCTGATAATGTATAAATCTTATTAGTATCTATTGTCATTATATTGTCTTCTCTTCTGCTTCTTTATTTTTTTCTTTTGACTTAGATTTAGATTTAGTCTTTTTTTCTTTGACTTCCTCTTCTTCAAAAAAATCATCAATAGACTTTTCTGATTCTTTTTCTTCAAGAACATCATCAATAGACTTTTCTGGTTCTTTTTCTTCAATAACCTCTTCAATAGACTTTTCTGATTCTTTATTCATTATTCTATCAAATTCTTTATAGTCTTTAGCAACAATTTTAATAAAACTTCTATTTGTTTCCTTATCTCTATCTTGTTGAAGAGTTCCTTCTATATAAACATAAGAACCTTTTTTAGTGTTTTGAGAAAGTCTTTCAGCTGATTTTCCCCAGATAACAAAATCTAAAAAATCAGTTACAGGCTTTCCTTCCTTATTAAAATAATCTCTATCAACTGCTAAAGTATTATTAACTACAAATGTAGTATTTCCATCTATTCCTTTTACTTCTTTTAACTCTGGATCTCTCGTTAATCTTCCTCCAAGAGCCATTTTATTAATTCCTAACATATTTTTATTCTCCTCTCATTTTTTACTTTCTTTTATTCTTAATAATTGCAATTGCAACTATTCCAAAACCTATAAGTGCAATAATTCCTGCTATTAAATCGATATTACTATTTGCAGATGTTATTGGCACTTTAATTTCTTCTAATTCATTAATTAAATTTATATTAAATGTATCTCCATCTTTGACAACATCAACATATACTTTTTCTTCGCTTAGTTGATATCCTTCAAGAGCAACAAGTTCTTCAAAATAATATGAGCCATATTCAAGTTCTATATCTATATTACCTTCTTTATCAGTTACAAAACTATCTAATAAATTACCCTCTTTATCATATAGACCAATTACAACTCCAGCTAATGGATTATCTTCAACATCTACTTTATGAATATGAATCTTTGATTTTATCTTTTGATTTTTCATAGTTGATTTTACTATTTCTCCATTAGTTTTAATTTCAAAGAACATTTTTTCTTCATTTAATACATAGCCTTCTGGGGCTTCCTTTTCTAAAATGTAGTATTCTCCATATTCCAAATCTTTAATTACAATCTTTCCGGTTTCATCGGTACGACCTGAAAAAATTAATTCATCAGTATCTTTCTTATAAACTTCAATTAGTGTATTTGGCAATGGTTCTTCTGTAGAAAAATCTTCTTTAGTAAATTCCAAGTCTCCTCTGATTTTTTCATCTTTCATGGTAGCCTTAACAACTTCACCATTTATTTTAATTTCAAAGAACATTTTTTCTTCATTTAATACATAGCCTTCTGGAGCTTCCTTTTCTAAAATATAGTACTCTCCATATTCAATATCTTTAATTACAATCTTTCCGGTTTCATCGGTACGACCTGAAAAAATTAGTTCATCAGTATCTTTCTTATAAACTTCAATTAGTGTATTTGGTAATGGTGTTCCATCAGAAATATCTTCCTTTGTGAAATCTAAATCGCCTTTGATTTTTTCATCTGTCATTGTTGCTTTAATAACTTCACCATCCATTAGAATTTCAAAATACATTTTACCTTCATTTAATACATAGCCTTCTGGGGCTTCCTTTTCTAAAATGTAGTACTTACCATATTCAATGTCTTTAATTAAAATTTGTCCTGTTTCATCAGTACGACCTGAAAAAATTAATTCATCAGTATCTTGTTTATAAATTTCAATTAAAGTATTAGGTAAAGGTTCTCCTGTTGATAAATCTTCTTTTGTAAATTTTAAATCTCCTTTGATTTTTTCATCTTTCATGGTAGCCTTAACAACTTCACCATTGATTTTTATTTCAAAGAACATTTTTTCTTCATTTAATACATAGCCTTCTGGAGCTTCCTTTTCTAAAATATAGTACTCTCCATATTCAATATCTTTAATTACAATCTTTCCGGTTTCATCGGTACGACCTGAAAAAATTAGTTCATCAGTATCTTTCTTATAAACTTCAATTAGTGTATTTGGTAATGGTGTTCCATCAGAAATATCTTCCTTTGTGAAATCTAAATCGCCTTTGATTTTTTCATCTGTCATTGTTGCTTTAATAACTTCACCATCCATTAGAATTTCAAAATACATTTTACCTTCATTTAATACATATCCCTCTGGAGCTTCTTTCTCTAAAATATAGTACTTACCATATCTTAAACCTTCGATTTTAATTTTTCCGTTTTCGTCGGTACGACCTGAAAAAATTAATTCATCAGTATCTTTCTTATAAACTTCAATTAATGTATTTGGCAATGGTGTTCCATCTGAAATATCTTCCTTTGTAAAATCTAAATCCCCAATAATAGGTTTGTTCTTCATATTAGCTTTTATAACTTGACCATTATTTAAAATTTCAAATGAAATTTTTTCTTTACTTAATACATATCCCTCTGGAGCTTCTTTCTCTAAAATATAGTACTTACCTACTTTTAAATTTTTTACTACTATTTTACCGGCATCATTACTTTTAGCACGATATATTAATTCATTATTAGAATTATATATTTCAATCAAAGCATTTGGTAATGGATCACCAGTAGTTAAATCAGTTTTTGTAAAATCCAAATCACCTTTCTTTAAATTGTTTTTTAATTGTAAAGTTTTAGAAACAATTGCAGTTGTATTATCACTAGAAGTTAATGTAACAGAATGTTCTGTAGAATCTAGTATGTAATCATTCAATGTTTTAGTCTCTTTAACTATATAATTTCCTAAATATAAGTTACTAAATGTAATCTTACCATTAGAATCCGTTTTCACACTTTTAATTAAATCCCCTTTATGATAATGAAGTACTCCATCAGCAGTAGTTATATCTGATGCAGCATATAGTGAAATTTCAATTCCTTCTAATTTTTTTTCACCATAAGAAAAACTTCCATTTCCATAATTAAAAGCTTCTCCACTTTTTTCAACTTTTATTTCTCCTTTAATTTGTTTATTTGTAAACTCAACTTTAATATATTTTCCATATTGACTATCTTCAACAAGATTTGCATTCCCATCAATGGTAAATGATATTGTATTTGAATTTAATAAATATCCTTTAGGGGCTTTTACTTCTTCGATTTTATATGTTCCTTTTGATAAAGGATATGGTGTCATAAATACACCATTAGCATCTGTTTCAAAAGTACAAACTTCTTTTTGATTTGGATAACTAATTGTTTGACAGACATATTTGTTCGTATTTGCATCTTTTATTTTAAATTGAACTCCTGCAAGTTTTATTGGTAATTTTGATTCACTATCAATTTTAACTAATTTTAATTTTGCTGTTATTTCAGCATTAGCAAGAGTTTTGTGTAATACACTTTGAGTATCTCCATTTATTACTATTTCAAAGTCTTTAGCTTTTTCATAACCAGCTGTTACATTTTTTTGCTTAACAACATATGTTCCATAAGGTAATGTAGTTTCAGCATAGCCTGAACTATTCGTTGTTATGGTTGCAACTAATTTGTTACTTGATTTTAAATAAATCTCAAAGGATATATTAGGTTCACCAGTTAAAAAACCAGTTTTATCTGTTGCAAAAGCCTTAAAGATTTGAAGTTTTCTTTCAATAACATCTTCATATACCTTTACTTTAGGATTAGTAGAATCAGCAGTTATTTCAATATTGTAAACTGTTTTATCTAATTGATATCCCTTAGAAGGTGTTATTTCTTTTATTTTAAAATTTCCTATTTTTGATAAATAATCAGTTGTAGCACGACCATTAGCATCTGTTGTTAATTTAGTTACTAAAACATCATATTCATCATATAATCCATATACAGCATTTTGTAAAGAACCATCACCTTGTGGAGTTGCTTGTTTAGATTTTGAATCTACTTTTTCAATTGTTACTTTAGCTCCTACTGTGTTTAAATTAACTATTGCTTTAACTGGATCACTCGCTCTTAAAGCACCTAATACTTGGCTTCCATCATCACCTCTCCATAAAAGAGTAGTTCCATTATCGTAATGTTTTTTCACTAATGTAATTGATGATGACCCTATCGTTTTAGGAGTAATATAAAGTTTATTACCTGAAATTCTAGCAGTATTACCTCCATCATTTTGCACTTCAAAATTACTTAAAACTCCACTCGAATCTTCCACATAAAACTCTTGTCCTAAAGTTGCAGACTTTGATGTTCCGTTAAAAGATGGTTTTGTGTAATGACTATTTACTAATTTCATTATCTCATTCTTTTCATAATCTAAATTTACTTCGCTACCTTCACCATATCGTTCTGTCGTAAATCTAACAGGATCAGATGAAGTATGTTCCCATATCAAGGCTTGAGTAGCTACTCTATACCTATTTGTTTGATGTCCGGGATATTCATAACCATAGTATCCTATTAGTTCTACTTCTTTTAACTTGTTTATATCATATGGTAAATTAGCATTATTAAATGTAACAGAATGATAACTATATGTTGTAACCTCTACACCCGGTTCAACACAATACGTTATTTTTCCATCAACTGTATAAAATGGAACAGCATTTGAAACATAATGTGAGCCTGTTCTTTCAAAATAAATACCACTAGGATATGTAAAACCCATAGTGGCTGCATTTACATTTAAAGTAAATTTTGACAAGAAAAAGCTTAATACTATCAAGGCTATTCCAGATATTAATACATATAATCTTTTCATTTTTCCTTTCCTTTCATTTATTACAATAAAAAAAGTAATCCGTAGATTACCATTCGTATAATTCCATGTGCATATCATCATAAACAAAATAAAGATCATAACCCAATATATCACCATTCTCATCACCAACTGATTGGCAATAAGTCGACACAATGTGAACAATATCTTTTTCATTAAGTTCTAAACCTTTAGCTTGGCATTCTTCATTTGTCTTAAATACGTTTCTATGCACTTTATTTGTTTTATTTTCATCAGCCTTTGGTGTTGTATTATTATTATCTTTTTTCTCACTTTCAGTTGATGACTGAATACTTTCCTCTTTCTTTTTTTCACTAGTTGATTCGTTACTAGATGTAGTATTCTTATTTTCTGTTGGTGGATTTACATTTTGTTTTTCACCACCAGTATTTTGTGTCTCTTTTTTGTTTTCAGAAGATTCTTGATTCAATTTATTATTGCTTGCTTCTTGATTTTGTTTTTTATTTTCAGAAATATTTGACTTATTACTATTATTGTCATTATTAACATTAGAATCATTATTTTTATCGGCAACAACATCATTATTATTCTCTTCTTCTTTAATTTTGTCTTCTTCGATATTTTTTGCAATATCTTTTTGTTCATTCATGTTATTCTCTCTTGCACCAATAAACAAACTCTTTACACTAATCAAGACAATTATTAATGTAATACTAACCGAAACCATTACAAGAGGAATTAATAATTTTTTCTTCATTTCTTCCTCCATTTAACAAGTATATTATATCACAAAATGGAGATTTTGTCATCACTTTTTTAAGAATCTATCTTAATAAGTGGTGGTTCTTGTAAAGGAGTCGCTACTATACCTAATTGCTCATGAAAATCATTAATCTTATTATATAACATATTAATATATGTTACCAAAGTTTGATATCTATCAAGAGAAATATCTAGATCTGCAAGCAATCTTAAATATTCTGGACAAGTTAGATTTAACATCCCAGCCCTATTTTTGATTAAATCTTTCAAATCGCTTGGTAGTGTAACCTTTATAACTTCTGACACTTAATTTCACCTCCTAACTGCAACTAAAAAAGATAACCTTTCAAGTTACCTTATTCTAATGATTGAAATTCAAGCCATGTTTTCATTAAACAACTTTTTTTTATTTTTTGAAGAGTGTTTTTTGAAATACCTAATTTTTCGCTTATAAATTCCTCTGATTTATTACTAAAGAAGGTATCTACTAAATACACAGCTTCTTGTGTTGTTATTTTTGATGCAAGGTTAGTAACACTATTATAGAATTTTACAAACCAAATTTGATTGTCTACAAAATCTCTAACAAGTTCTCCTACTGGATCAGAGATTTTATTGGAACTTGTTCCTTCTCTAATCTGATATGAAGGAGTTATTTTAATATTATACTCTGGTGGTAAGTTACAAGAGAATTTAGCACTTTTAAAACGGTTGAATTTTGATGCTATATCTTCTTTCATTTGAATAACATCATACTTATCATAAATATCCTTATCCAAAAGTTGAGAATACTCATTGTATTTTTCGGATTTTTTTAAGACTTCAAAAGGTAATTCTAAAATCATATCTAATGTTAATTCATCCAACATATCAACCATACCCTCCAATCAAAAAAAGGAATTTTTGCACGTTATAGCCACAAAAAATCCCCTAACAATCACAATCCCTTGTTAAATATATCAAACAAATATTAGTAAAATAATACATAATAGACCACCTACCAAAATTTGCCATATATTTTAACGTAAAAAGTTGTAAATGTCAATAGTTGAATTTCAAATCAATAAAAAAATGAACTATTCCGTTGCAGAATTAATTCATTTTACTTAATTATACCACCTATTTTTTCAAAGTCTATACCAAAATGAGTACTTTTTTAGTGCGAAAACTATATTAAAACCAGTACTTTTTTAGTGCAATTTTTATATTAAATATAACTTATACTTTTTCAAGTAAAATTATAATTCCTTATATAGCAATAATTTATTATTCTTTAATGCGACATTATATAATAATTAAACTATAGCAAAAAATAATTTTTAGTCTTACTTCCTTACAAGGTTAATTACATTAAAAAAGAAGTTTATGATTGGCAGTTTAATAAACTTCTATTAATTGGGGAAAGATGGGGTATATCCATCTTCGGTAGTATATATATTATGTCAACTAGTTAATTATAATTGACACTATTAATATAACACATTATTCTTAATAATTCAATTAAAAATAACTAAG
>CANRDV010000004.1 GCA_947629475.1 uncultured Bacilli bacterium | reverse complement strand
TCACACAAAGTTTAAAAAATGGGAAGAGAGGTTTATAATTTATGGAAAAAGAATGGAAGTCGTCTACTCGACAAAATTATAGTATTGCAATTGATGGACCAGCTGGAGCTGGGAAGAGTAGTGTTTCTAAAGAGATTGCTAAAAGATTAGGGATTGTTTATATTGATACAGGGGCGATGTATCGTGCTTTTGGTTTATATTATCTAAAAAACAATTTATCTTTAGATTCAGAAAAGATAGTTAATATGAATGTTCCTAATGTAATAATTGAACTTAAAAATGAAGATGGTTTAAATAAGATTTATTTAAATCATGAAGATGTAAGTCAAGAGATTAGAAGTGAAGATGCAAGTAGAGGTGCTAGTAAAGTAAGTGTTTATCCAAAAGTTCGAGAAAAAATGGTTAAACTTCAACAAGAAATATCAAGTAAAACTAATGTTATTATGGATGGTAGGGATATTGGAACAGTAGTACTTCCAAATGCCACTTTAAAAATATATTTAACAGCAAGTGTAGATGAGAGAGCTAAGAGAAGATATAAAGAACAAACCGAAAAAGGTTTAAATGTTAATTTAGAAGATATTAAAAAAGATATTGAAGAAAGAGACTATCGAGATATGCACAGAAGTGTTAGTCCATTAAAACAAGCCAGTGATGCGATTTTATTAGATACTTCTAATTTAACTCAAGAAGAAGTAGTAGATGAAATATTAAATTTATGTAGAAAGAGGGATATAAAATGAAAAAAATGACAAGTAAAGAAATAAGAAAAATGTGGTTAGATTTCTTTGTTAGTAAAGGACATATGATTGTTCCAAGTGCTCCTTTAATTCCTAAGGATGATGACTCACTTCTTTGGATAAATGCTGGGGTAACCCCTTTAAAGAAGTATTTTGATGGTTCAATGGTTCCAGATAACCGAAGAATAACTAATATTCAAAAATGTATTAGAACCAATGATATTGAAAATGTAGGAGTAACAAGACGTCATCATACTTTCTTTGAAATGATGGGTAATTTTTCAATTGGCGATTACTTTAAAGATGAAGCAACCGATTTTGCCATCGAACTTTTAACAAGTAAAGATTGGTTTAATATTCCAATTGAGAAACTTTATTTTACAATTTACCCTGATGATGAATTTACTTTTAATAAATGGAAAAGTTTAGGAGTACCAGAAGACCATATCATTAAACTTGAAGATAACTTTTGGGAGATAGGTGAAGGACCATGTGGACCTGATAGTGAAATTTTCTTTGACCGTGGTGAAAAATACGATTATGACAAAAAAGCTTTAGAACATTTCAAAAAAGGTGAAGACAATGAACGTTTTGTTGAAATTTGGAATAATGTATTTAGTCAATTTAATGCAAAAGAGGGAGTTGCGAGAAGTGATTATAAAGAACTTCCAAGTAAGAACATTGATACAGGAGCAGGACTTGAAAGATGGGCTTGTATTTTCCAAGATGCTGACTCAAACTTTGATACAGATTTATTCTTACCAATTATAAATCAAATTGAAGAATTAAGCGATACCTTATATGATGGTTCCATGCCTTATAAAGTAATGGCTGACCATATAAGAGCTTTAACATTTGCTCTTGCCGATGGTGCTTTCTTTGATAATGTAGGTCGGGGTTATATTTTAAGAAGACTTTTAAGAAGAAGTGTTAGATATGGACGAAAACTAGGTTTAAAAGGAACTTTCATGTATAAATTAGTAGACTCAGTTGTTTCTAATATGGATGATGTTTATCCTTATTTAAAAGATAAGAAAAAAGAAGTTAAAGAGTTAATTAAAGAAGAAGAAGAATTATTCTTAAAAACCCTTGATAATGGAGAAAAGAAATTAGCTGAATTTATGGACTCTTCAATTGATAACACCATAAGTGGGTTAGATGCTTTTAAATTATATGATACTTATGGTTTCCCATTTGAGTTAACTCAAGAGGTACTTGCTGAAAAAGGCTTTACAACAAGTAGAGAAGAATTTGATAAATGTATGGAAGCTCAAAAGAAATTATCTAAAAATGCTCGGAAAGAAAATGAGTCTATGCAAAATCAAAATGAATTATTGCTTAATTTTAAAGATGCATCAGAATTTGTCTATGAAGTTTATGAATTAAAAGGTAAAGTAATTAGTTTAATAAAAAATGATAAATTCCAAGATAGTTTAGCGAATACTGGTTATGTTGTTTTTGATAAAACCTCATTTTATGCAGAGTCTGGTGGTGAGATAAGTGATACGGGAATGCTTGTAAATGAGAAAACCAAGGTAAGAGTTTTAGATGTTTTCAAAGCTCCAAATGGTCAACATATTCATAAAGTTAAAGTTTTAAGTGGGAAGATTGAAGTAGGTGATGAATTTGATTTGCTAGTTGATAAAGAAAGACGACTTCGCATTGAAGCTAACCACTCAACTGTTCATATCTTACAACTTGCTTTAAGAACTTTAATAGATAAAGATATTCATCAAGCAGGTTCTTATGTTGCTGATAATTATCTACGTTTTGACTTTGTCTATCGTGGCAAACTAACCGACCAAGACTTAATTAAAGTAGAAGACTTTGTTAATAGTTATATTCAAAAAGGTATTAAAAGAGTAACTGAATTAAAAGATTATAATGAAATTAATAAAGATGAAGTTATGGCACTATTCACTGAAAAATATAAAGATAAAGTACGACTTGTAAATATCGGAGATTCTCATGAATTATGTGGAGGATGTCATGTTAAGAACACCAAAGATATCAAGAAATTTGCAATTATGTCTTTAGAAAATAAAGGAAGTAACACTTGGAGAATAACTGGAGTAACCAGAGATAAAATCGAAGATGCTTTAGAAAATATAGCTCATCCATATAATGATAATATAGTTAAAAATATTATGAAAATTAAAAATATTTCCTTAATGGCTAAACGTGATAACTTAAAATTAAATTTAAATATTAAATTTGAAACTCCAAAAGTAGATTCTTATAAGGATATTGTTGAATTAAAACAAAAAGATTTAGAAATAGCAAGTAAAACTCATGAATTTTCAAATAAATATGAAAAGATGAAAGCTGAGGCTGCTGTTTCAGACTTATCAAAATATGAAGAAACAATTGAAAAAGTTAAAGATATAAACCTTTTACTTATAGAAACTCATGATGAAGATACTTCAACTTTAAAGAATATTTTAGATACACTTGCTAATAAATATGAAAATATCTTTATCTTAACCGCTAATATCTTAAAAGATAATATTACTTTCATTGCTCGGAGTAATTCAAGAATAAATGCATCAACAATTATTAAAATGGTAACAGCTAAAACCGGAGGTAATGGGGGAGGTTCTGAAAGATTTGCCCAAGGTTCTGGTAAAGATAAAGAAAAATTAAAAGATGCATTTACCGAAGTAAAATCTGGTATTTAACATGGATAGGTTATATATAATTGAGGGAGATAATAGCTTTCTAATCAATCAAGAAATTAATAAAATAATCAAAAAAGATATGGAAGTAATTAAATTTGATTTAACTATAAATACAATCGATGATGTAATTGAATCACTTGATACTTATGGTTTATTTGCAAATTCTAAAGTAGTAATTGGTTATAATCCTCCCTTTCTTACTGAAAAAACAGATATTAACTTAGATAAATTTGTAAAATACTTAAAAAATCCTAGTGATAATATCTTAATCTTAGTAACTCCTAAAATTAATAATGTTTTAAAAGTAGTTAAAACTATTAAAGAATATTTTAAAATAATAACTTTATCAGATATTAATTTAGAAATTTATGTAAAAAATAATTTAGAAGATTATAAGATGGATAAAGCAACAATTACTTATTTCTTAAGTAAAGTAGGTAATGATTTATATAAAATTAATTCAGAACTTAATAAACTTAAAATGTATAAATTAGATACAAAAGTTATTGCAAAAGAAGATATTGACTTAACAGTTCGAGAAACTATCTTAAATACTATCTTTGATTTAATTGATGCTATTATAAAAAAGGATAAAGTAAAAAGTTATAATTTATATACACATTTTATTGAAAGTGGAACGGAAGTCTTTCAAATATTAGTACTTTTAAGTAATCAAATAAGATTAATTTATAATGTAAAAGTCTTAAATAGATTAAGTGATAGTAAGATAAGTGAAGAGTTAGGAGTTAAAGAGTATCCTGTTAAATTAGCTAGAAGTAAAGGATTAACTTATAGTAAAAAAGAACTTTTAAGTTTACTTTACAAGTTAGCAGTTATGGATAAAGATATTAAAAGTGGTAAACAATTACCTAATATTTGTTTTTTAACTTTTGTTATGGAAATGTAATAGACTATGGTCTATTTTTTTCTATTTATTGTTAAAAATAGTTGAATTTTAAGAAAAAATATGGTACTATCAATTTAAAGATTTAGGAGGAATTATATATATGGAAGAAATAATCTTAAAACATCCTATGATTGAACATAAAATCTCAATTTTAAGAAATGAGAAAACAGGAACGAAGGAGTTTCGAGAGTTAATTAATGAAATTGGCATGATGTTGTGTTATGAGGCTTTAAAGGATGCTCCTTTACATGAGGTTGAAATTAAAACTCCAATTACCAAGACAATTGGAAAACAAATTGATGAAAATGATTATGCTTTTGTACCTATTTTAAGAGCAGGTATGGGAATGGTTGATGGAGTATTAAGGTTAATGCCTAATGCTAAGATTGGTCATATTGGTTTATTTAGAAATGAAGAGACTCTTGAGCCAGTTGAATATTATTGCAAGTTACCTAAGAATGTAGAGGATAAAACAGTTATTATTTTAGACCCAATGCTTGCAACCGGAGGTTCAGGTTCTGCAGCCATTGAAATGTTAAAAAAACGAGGAGTTAAGAAAATTAAATTCTTATCAATTATCTCAGCTCCAGTTGGACTTGAAAGAATAAAAAAAGACCATCCTGATGTTGAACTTTATACAGCTTATGTTGATAAGGAATTAAATGAAAATGGTTATATTGTACCAGGACTTGGAGATGCTGGCGACAGGATATTTGGAACAAAGTAGGAGGTTTTGATGAAAAAATTTATTCATGATTTTAAAGAATTTATTAGTAAAGGTAATGTTTTAGATTTAGCAATTGCTGTTGTAATCGGAAATGCTTTTAATGCCATTGTAACTAGTTTAGTAAATGATGTTATCATGCCTTTTGTAGGTATTATAATTGGGGGAATTGACTTTACAGATATAGCAATTACTTATAAAACATCATCTATTATGGTAGGTAACTTTATTCAAAGTATAATTAATTTCTTGATAATTGCTTTATCTATATTTGTAATGATTCAGGTATTTCAAAAGTTATCTCATAAAAAGAAAGAAGAAACTCCTCCACCAAAAAGAGAAGAAGTTATTCTTCTTGAAGAAATACGTGATTTGTTAAGAAAGACCACAGGTTCTAAAGAAGAGGCAAAAGAACATCCTGAAAAGCCACCAAAAAAGAAATAATAAATTTGTATTAAATTAGTAATATTTTAGAAAAGGTGAAGAAACTTCACCTTTTTATATATCTTAAATCCTTATAAAATAAGAGAAAAAATAATTTTTTGTAAACGTTAAAAATTGAATTTTTTCCGTGTATATTATATATAGGAGGTTCTAAACACCGGAAATGAGGTGAAGGATTAAGTCAAGGGACAATTAATCAAGATTAATTTGTTTAGAAAATATAGAAAGGAGAAAAAATGACAGTTAATATGCGGGAAAAGAAGACACATTTAGCACCAGGAGAGATAGTTCCCTTATCCTATTATGGGAAGAAAAATATTATGAGAAGAAAAAGAGAAAAAGCCCGATTTTACTGGGCTTTAAACTAGTTTTTCTTCTCATAATTTTTTAAGAAGGATATTAAATCTTCCTGAGTTTTTGGGGTATATTTTGTTTTAGCGTCTATCGCTTTACTATGCTTTAATATTTCTTGTTCTTTTACAACAGGATTAGCTTTTGCATAAATTTCAGTTGTTTCGATACTGGTATGTCCAAGAAAATCTCTAATATAAATTAAATTTACTCCATCCTCTAATAAATGCATAGCTTTTGAATGTCTTAAACAGTGACTACTATAATGTTGAACAAATTTATCAGGATATATTTGCCTAGCCTTATCAACATATTTATCAAGTATATAATTAATTCCTTTGGTAGTAATTTGTTCCTTAAATTTGCTATAGAATAAGTAGTTATCGTCAGAAAGTAATAAATTATCACAATATTTTTTCAAAATATCTGCTAAATTTTTACTAATAGGTACTTGTCTGTTTTTATTTCCTTTACCATGTAATGTAATAAATGAACAATCTTTATTAATAGTTATCTGTTTCCTAGTTAAATCAGCAATTTCAGAAACTCTACCAGCAGTCTCATACATAGTTAGAAGTAAAACATAATCTCTAAAACCATCTTTTTTTGAAATATTGGGTAATTTTATTAAAATTTCTAATTCATTTTTAGAAAAGTATGATATAGTATCTTGAGGGGCTTTCTTAAATGTGATTGATAATATTGATGAACACAAATCATAATAAGATAGCTCTCTTTTTTGTACAAATTTAAAAAATGCATGAATTGCTGCTAGTCTTTGGTTTCTAGTAGATATACTATTTTTTCTGTCATTTTCTAAATACAATAAAAAATCAGTTATAATACTATAATTAATATTTTCAAATTTTAATTCCTTGATATTTATTTTTTTATTTTTTTCCAAATAATCTAAAAATAACACAAAAGTATCTCTATAAGATAATATAGTATTTTTTGAAACACCTAAGATATGTGGTAAATAATCTCCAAAAAAAGAAGTAATATAATAATTTAAATCCTTAATCATAATTAACCTCACTATTTCTATATAAATTTTCATTGTAACTTTTAATTTCTACAATTTCTCTAAAATCTTCTTTAACTAAACGTAAATAATACTCTGTTTCGGCAATTGATTTATGACCTAAATAAACAGATAAAATTGGAAGAGATGTATATAAATCAAATCCATTTTCTTCCATACGTCTTAAAGTATGTACTGCAAAAGTATGTCTTAAATCATGCACTCTTGGATAAAGTCCACTTTCCTGTCTTTTGATACCTAATGCCTTTAATGTTTGTCTAAAATTCCATCTAATATTTGCTTTGGCACAATATCTTTTATTACCATTTTCAATAAGATAATCCTCTGGATTTTCAATTTCAATTTTTTCAATATATTGAATCAGAGAATTATAAATTGATTCAGATAATGGAATTAAACGTGTTACATAGTTTTTGCTATGTTCTATTAAAATTGTTTTTTCTTCTTTATCAAAATGCTTTAATTGTAAATTAGTTAATTCGTTTATTCTTAAGCCACAACCATATAATAGACATAAACCTATATGTAACCTTAAATAATTATCCTTTTCATTCTTTTGAGAATTTACATAATCAAAAATATCATTAATTTCTTCATTAGAATAAATATAAGGTACAAAATCACAGGTTCCTTTAAATGGATTATCAAATGGTATTACAATATTAGGATAATGGTTTAATACTAAGTATTCACAAAACATTTTAAGTGTAGAATGACGTTCTGATTTAGTTATTTGTTTTAATGAAGAACATTTACCATACCAATAATCAATAACACTATAATCTATTTTCTTTTCTTTTAAATCCATTTCTATAAAAGTTTTGTCTAACATTTCATATTTTTCACAAGTTTCTTTTGAATATTTATAACCTAAATTTCTTTTAAATTTAATATAATCTAAAAGTTCATCTTTAAATACACTATTAACTTTTAGTATATAATTTTCATTTTCCATCGGGTACCTCCAAAGTTAATTTACCTAAATTTTTAGTATCTCTTGTTATATATACAGATGTTGAACTAGTACTTGAATGTCCTAATATCCCACTTATTTTATATAACTCTACGTTGTTATTAATCATATTAGTAGCTAAACTATGTCTTAAAATTCTTCCACCACTTTCTCTTTCATCTATTGATGTACATGACTTTTTTATAATAGGTGAAATAAGATTATAGATTGAAGCACGATTATAAGTAGTATAAGGTGCCTTATGTGTTAATATAATGTGTTCTTTATCTTCACTTTCAGGACGACTATTTTCAATATAATCTATTAATGCGTATTTTACTTCATCTATTAAAGGAAGATATAAAGATTTTTTGGTTTTATGTTGGATAATTGAAATGCAATTATTTTCAAAATCAATATTTTCAAATTTTAAATTAGCAATATCAACTAATCTCATTCCATAATAAGCAAGAATATTCAAAATTAAGTATTTCAATTTACCTATTTTGGTTGAATTATCAATAGATTCCAATATTAATTTAATTTCATCATTGGAATAACCTTTAGGTATAATTGTACTTCGATTATTTTGTATTATTATTGGAAATACTTCGTTGCCATTAAAAGTTATGTATTTGTTTTCAAATAACCAATTCAAAAATTTTTTCAAAATACCTTTGTAAGTTGATTTTGTTTTATCAGAATAATTTGAATATTTTATTTGTGTATACTCTATAACATTTTTAATATCTAGTTTTATTAAATCCATCTTTTTTTCATTTATAAAATAATCTAAAAAATCTTCAATAACTCTTTTTTCTCTATCAAAACTATCCTTACTAGATAAATTATTTTTAGAATTTTCTAAAAAGCTATTCATGAGTGATTGAGAATTTCCAGTTAGTTTACTTACTTTTTTTCTAAAATATACTTTGGAAATATTTCCAGTATAGTAATATTCAATTATAGCAAACACTGGTCTTCTTAATATCGTTTGGTATCTTGTTGTTGTATTAGTAATATCAAATTCAAATTTTTCCTCATAGAATTTTTTTACCTCCTTTCCATTAATAATTAAAATATTTTTGGATAAACAATATTCTTTGAATAAATTAATTATCCAGTTGTTTACCCATGTTGTGTTTTCTTTGAGTTTTAATTCCTTTAGTTTATCCATAAATTTAGGAATAAACTCAATAAATTCTTTTGTATTCATATTTCCCTCCTTTTTGTATATAGAATACGGGAAATATAGTAACACAAAAAAGAAATTATGAGAAGAAAAACTAGTTTAAAGCCCAGTAAAATCGGGCTTTTTCTCTTTTTCTTCTCATAATATTTTTCTTCCCATAATCCTTCTTATGAGAAGCTTCTCATAAATCCTATGATGAAGCATTTAAACTTATGTTTGCAAATAAAAAGCATATGAAAATATTAGTTATGTTACTCTCAAAGATATTAAAAATACCATATGAAACTTTATCCCAAAGTAAAATTCAATTAGAACCACTTACTAATCAGAATTTAACTTTAGGAGAAAAGAAAACAGAATGTGATATAGCCGTATCAATTAAAAAAGATAAGATAATAACTGATAAGATAATGCTTGAAGTAAATATAAGAAGTAGTGCTTTTCAAACAATAATTAATAGAAATCATTTTGGTTTTTGTGATATGATTGCAAATGCTTTTCCTGAAAGTGAAGATTATAGTAATCTTCCTAATAATCTTTTAGTTAATTTCAATAATTTTTCTTTAAATAAGAGGGGATTAATATTTGATGAATATATGTATCGTAATATTTATGGTGATGTTTTAACAGAAAAAAGCAGAATTTTAAATATAGATATTGAAAAATGTTATCAATTATGGTACAATAGAGACATCAAAGAGGAAAATATTGATAGTTATAGTAAAGATTTAACTCTAATTTCAGCTGCATTATCAATGGATAAGAAAAAAGATTTCATGAAGTGTATGAACAAAGTTGCAATGAATGATGAAATTAGGATAGAAATGGAAGGAGTGCTAGATAATATGTGTAGGGACGAAAAATTAGTTAGTAGATACTACAATCGTGAAGAAGAAGAAAGACGCATCCAAGAAGGTATTTATAAAGAGATAGCAACTAATACTAAAAAAGAAATGATTATAGAAATGTATAATCAAAATATTAATCTTGATATTATATCTACAGTTAGTAAACTTACTTCTTCAGAAGTAGAAAAAATAATTAATGATTATCTTGCACAAGAAAAAAGCAATACTAAATAATTGAAAGTTAATTCTAATTTCAGCGGCATTATCAATGGACAGAAAGAAAGATTTCATGAAATTTATGAACAAAGTTGAAATGAGTGATGAAATTAGGATAGAAATGGAAGGAGTGCTAGATAATATGTGTAGGGACGAAAAATTAGTTAGTAGATACTACAATCGAGAAGAAGAAGAAAGACGCATCCAAGAAGGTATTTATAAAGAGATAGCAGAAAAAACGGCTACTGAAACAAGAGAAACAACTAAAAAAGAAATGATTATAGAAATGTATAATCAAAATGCAACTATTGAATTTATATCTTCAGTTAGTAAACTTACTTCTTCAGAAGTAGAAAAAATAATTAATGATTATCTTGCACAAAAAGAAAGCAAGACTAAATAAAAGATGGGATACTATTAAAGATAGTAACTCATCTTTTTAATCTCAAAAATAAAAAAACTGTATTTCAGTTTTTAAGCATATATCAAGCCACATACAAAGGCTGCAATCATAACAATTAATAAAAACACAGCAACAATTGTTGTTAAAGTTTTAGCAGTTTTCTTTTTCATATACACCTCGATATAATTATACTATATTTTCCTGTAATTTCAAGAGGTAACCTTTACTTTTCGTTAAAAAATAAGTATAATATACACTTAGTTTGGAGGGCTTATGAAATTAATCGAGTTAATTAAATCTAAATTTAAAAGCAAACCTATTGAAACTAGCATTATTCCATTTGATACTACTAAAATTGAAATACCTAAATATAAAGAATTAAGTGATACAGAAAAATTAAAAGTAAAAGAATATCAAAATGAATTAAAGATAGAAGATTTTAGTACTTTAATTAGATATCCAGATGAAGTAAGACATAAAGGTGATAAATTAGCTAAATTATTAAATGAATTATTATATAATTTAGTTAAATATATAGAAAACTTGGATATTAAGAAAAGTTTAGGAAGAGATATTAAAATAGATTCTTTAGAATTTGTTGATTATTTAATCGACACTCAGAAAATAAAAGTTTTAAATCAAGAATTAAACAATTTAGTTTTAGATACTACTTTAAGAATAGTTGCAATAAGAGAATATATTAAGAAATATAAATTAATTAATATTCTAAAATCTAAAACTAATTTAAGTCATTTAAAAAATCTTGAAAATACTATGCTCATTGCTTTAATGGCTTTATTTTTTGAACAGAAAATTAGTAATAATATAGAATTTGATTCAGATAGTATTCAGGATAATTTAATTAAACTTAGTAAAGATGCTAATTTAATAAAAAATGGTTCTCTTAGAAAACTTAAATATTTTCTAAATATAAATAAATATTTATTAGATAATAAAATAGATTTAAACAAGATATCTTGTCTAATTAATAGTTTAACTAAAGAAAAAGAATCAGAAGTAATAATGAAAATGGCTATAATAGATATAGATATAAGTAACTATTTAAATGATAATAAAGATAAACTAATTGATTATTATAGAAGAAAATTAAAAAATTTTGAAAATATTATTATTACTAATAAATCAAAATATATGTATACATCTGAGATAAATAAATTAGAATTTATAAAAGATATATTTAAGAAAGAATTAAGTGATGATGAAATAAAAAGATTATATAAATTAAAACTTAAAATAGATTTATTAGATATTAACGGAATTAATCCCTTCTATTTTTTAAGGAATGATGATAAGGCTTTAATATATCAGGAAATAGTAAGAGAAGAAGTAGAACAATTTCTAAGTTTAAAAGCAAATAATAAAAGTGATGAAGCAAGAAATAGATATTTAAAAAGAAAAATTCTAAATAAATTAGAAAAAATTAATAATGATAATGTTGCTACTAGGTTAAAAATTTCTTCAAGGTTGTTTAAAATAATTTACATGGTTAATCATCCTGGTTTATATCAAGAACGATTTAATGTAGTAATTAAAGATATTTTTAATTTTCAAACTGGACATAGGTTTAGTGTGCAAGAAGATTTGTTTTATGTTTATTATAATGATGATATTTTTGTAGATTTAAATGATGCTCTTTTAACTATTGATTATACTATGCTTAGAGATTTAGAAAAACTATATTTAAATAATTCTATATTTCAAATCGATATAGAAAAAATTAAGATAGAATTTATTGCTTTAATATTAATTTTATTAAATAATAAATATAATATTGATTTTTTTGTTAGTATGAATGGAGATACTTTAAGTATTAAGGAAGGGGTAAGAGAGATTAGGTCAACTGATGCTGTTTTATCTGAGTCAGATTTTTTAGAGTCATATCATAAAAAAATTAAAAAGATAAGGAATATCAAACATCTTGAATTACCTAATACCTTAAAAGTAATCGGAGAAAATACCTTTTATCGTTTTGATTTAGAAAGTATTCTACTTCCTGATAGTATAGAAAAAATTGAAGAGGATGCTTTTAATGATGAGACTATGGAAGAGTTAAGAAAAGATAAAGTTAAAGTAAAAAAATAATTATTTTGACATTTTTGGACTATTAAAATAAGAATTTTTGATTTACTTATTAGAGTTTACATGATATACTTATTAAGAGAGTGATAAAATGAACCAGAAAAAAGAACTTATTAAAAATACACTTATTATTTCAATAGGTAAATTTAGTACGCAGTTAGTTAGTTTTTTATTACTACCCCTATATACAAGTTTACTTACAACTAGTGAATATGGGGCTTATGATTTTTTGAATACAATATCAATTTTCTTAATTCCTTGTGTTACTTTATTAATGGATGAAGGAATGTTTAGATTTTTGATTGATGCTAAGAAGGATAATGAAAAAGGTGAAGTATTCTCAGTTACTACCATATTTTCTCTTATTAGTTTTATTGTTTGGAGTATTTTGATTTTAATTGTGGGAACGATAGTTGACTATCCATATACTATTTACTTAATCTTTTATATTCTTGCAAGTTTATTATCAGCTTTGGCTGGGTCATCAGCAAGAGGTATGAGTAAATTTAAAATATATTCAATCTTTTGTTTTCTATCAAGTTTCTTTACAATTGCTTTAAATATTATAATGATATGTGTTTTAAAACTAGGACTTGAAAGTTTATTCTTGTCTTATATTATTGCAAATACTAGTGTTTCTTTGTGGCTTTTATTTAAGTTAAAGATGCATAAACTTGTTAAGTTTAAATATTTAAATAGAAAGAAAGTAAAAGAGATGGTTAAATACTCTTGGCCACTTGTTCCAAATAGTATTTCTTGGAATGCTATTGCCTTAACCGATAGACTTTTGATTATTCATTATCTAGGAGAGGGGAAGAATGGAATTTACTCGGTAGGTAATAGATTTCCAACTATCATTAATACCTGTTATAGTTACTTTAATATCTCTTGGAAAGAATCAGCTAGTAAAGTTGTGAACAATAAAGATAAAGATGATTTCTATAATAGTGTCTATATTGATTTAAAACATTTACTTATATGTGTTTCAATTTTAATCATAGCAGGTCTTCCATTTATCTTTAATATCTTAGTTAAGAATAACTACCGGGAAGCCTATTTCTATATACCAATTATGGTTATATCTGTTTATTTTTCTAATATGTCAAATTTCTGTAGTGGTATCTTCTCAGCATATAAAGATACGAAGATACTAGCAAAGACTACGATTGTTGCAACTTTAATCAATCTTGTCGTTGGCTTTGTTGGAATTAGATACATTGGTTTATATGCAACGGTTATAGCAACCTTAACATCTTATTTTGTAATATTTTTATATCGCAATTATAAATTAAGAAAATATATAGTATTAAAAAGAGATAAATACTTATTTTTAAATATGTTTGTTCTATTATTTGTAACTTTATTATACTATACTAAAAATTATTTACTTTGTATAGTAGGACTTATAGTAGCACTATTCTATACATATTATTTAAATAAACCATTTATAAATAGTATTATTAAAAAGATAAGAAGAAAGGCATAAGATTATGGAAGTATTAAGTATTATAACATTAGTTTTAAATATTATTCTTTTTATCTATGGTTTATATTTTGTCATCTTTGGAATTTTTCCTCTTGTTTTAAAGAAAAAAGAAGAAAAGAAATTTAAACCTAAACATCGTTTTCGAATTATAGTTGCAGCTCGTAATGAAGAGAATGTTATAGCCGATTTAATTGATAGTTTAAAATCTCAAGATTACCCAAATGATATGTATGATATTTATATTGCTTGTAATAATTGTACAGATAAAACTAAAGAAGTTAGTTTAAAAGCTGGTGCTAAAGTAATAGAAGTCGAAAATGTTAAAACCAAAGGAGAAGTTTTAAATTATGTTTTTGAAAAATGGAGTAGTGATAATTCATTTGATAGTTATGCTATCTTTGATGCTGATAATGTAGTTGATAAGAACTTTCTTAAAGAAATGAATAACAAATTAGAAAATGGTTATGAAGTAGCAGAAGGATTTAGGGATACTAAAAACTTATATGATACGTGGTTATCCGGAAGTTATGCCATTTCCTATTATTTACAACACTTATTTCTTTATGAAACAAGAGAAAAGATTAAAGCAAGTGCAAACCTTAATGGAACCGGATATGTCATTTTAAAAGATACAATTAAAAATATAAATTTTAAAACTACTACTTTAACAGAGGATATCGAGTTAACAGCAGTTTGTGCCATTAATAATGTTAAAATTGGGTTTGCCAGTAAAGCTATTTTTTATGATGAACAAGTAGATAAATTTATTCCTTCAATTAAACAAAGAAAAAGATGGAATTTAGGAACTCTCCAAGTTTTAAAAAGATATTTAAAGGATTTAGGAAAAGGGTTTCATAAAAATCATAACTTACATGCGATTGATAGTTTTATTTTAGCATTTGGTCCGATTTATCAAATATTACTTGCAATAGTTTCAATTATTAATGTAGTTATATCTATTTTAAGTGGAAATATAGTTATCATGTTACTATTTAGTATCATATCTTATCTTGGAACTATCTTCTTAGCTTGGTTTTTATGTTTTTACAATAAGAAAAAAATATCAAAATTAATTCCGGCTATACTATTATTTTCATTATTCATGGCTAGTGGAATAGTAAGTGCAGTTTTAGCTTTACTTAATCCTAAAATGCATTGGGAAGTAGTTAAACATAATAGTAAAGGTAGTATTGATGATGTAATTAAAAATAATTAAATAAAAAGGAGCCGTTATGGAAAATGAGAAATTAACTAATAAAACTGATATAAAAGTAGGATTAACAAGTAGTGAAGTAAATGAAAGAGTTGCTAAGAATTTACTTAACTTTAATAATCAACCAGTTACTAAGACTATTAAACAAATAATTGCTGGTAATGTTTTTACATACTTTAATTTTTTGAATATCTTTTTAGGAGCTGCGATTATGTTAGCAGGAATTGCCTCAGGCAGAATCTTTTATTCGCTTAAAAATTGTTTATTCATGGGAGTAATTTTTTGTAATACTATTATTAGTACAATTCAAGAAATTATTTCTAAAAAAATAATTGATAAGTTATCAGTTATCTCAAGTACTAAAGCAACCGTTTTAAGAGATTCTAAAGAAATAGTAATTGAAAATGACCAAATAGTTTTAGATGATATTATTAAACTAAAAAATGGTAATCAAGTTGTAGTTGATTCTATTATTAGAGAAGGTAGTGTTGAAGTAAATGAATCCTTTATAACTGGAGAATCTGATACCATTATCAAAAGGGAAGGGGATACCTTATTATCAGGAAGTTTCATAGTTTCAGGTAACTGTACTTCTCAAGTAATTCATGTTGGAAATGATAATTATATTAATACAATTTCAAGTGAAGCCAAATACATTAAAGAGAATAATTCCGTTATTCTAAACTCCTTTGAAGCAATTGTTAAAGTCTTATCAATTGTGATTATTCCGCTTGGAGCAGCTTTATTTTGTAATCAATATTTAGTAATCGGGGATTCGATAAGTGATTCAATCATTAATACAGTTGCAGCTTTAATTGGAATGATACCGGAAGGATTAGTTCTTCTTACAAGTTCGGTTATGGCAGTAAGTATCATTAGACTAAGTAAATATAAGGTTTTAGTTCAACAACTATATTGCATTGAAACCTTATCAAGAGTAAATGTCATATGTTTAGATAAAACCGGAACTATTACAACTGGGAATATGAAAGTCTATGATATTATCCCAAGTGGTAATTACACCAAAGGAGATTTAAGTAAAGCATTAAATAAAATAACTAGTTGTTTATATGATGAAAGTCCAACCTTTAAAGCCTTAAAGGAAAAATATAATGAGAATATGAATGTTGAAGTTAAAAATAAAATAGCCTTTTCATCAGAAAGAAAATTTTCAGCAGTTGAGATTAAAGATGATGCGTCTTTTTATATAGGAGCTTATGAATATGTTTTTAAAAATGCTTTAGAAAGAGACTATTCTTTAATTAAAGACTATCAAAGAGATTATCGTATTTTGGCAGTTGCTAAAACCAAGGGAGAACTAGTAGATACTCCAACTAATCTTGAATTATTAGGATTTGTTTTAATCGAAGATGAAATAAGAAAAGAAGCTAAGGCAACCCTTAATTTCTTTAAAAAACAAGGAGTTAAAATTAAATTAATTTCTGGTGATAATCCAATTACCGTTTTAAATATTGCTAAGAAAGCCGGACTTAATGAAGATTTAAAAGCCATTGATGCTACCGAAATTTCTGATGAGAACTTTGAAAATGCTGTTAATGAGTATGATATCTTTGGAAGAGTAACCCCAGCGGTTAAGAAAAAAATTATTTTAGCTCTTAAAAAACAAGGATATATAACTGCGATGACAGGAGATGGAGTAAATGATGTTTTAGCTTTAAAAGAAGCCGATTGTTCGATTGCTATGGCAAGTGGAAGTGATGCTGCAAGGTCTGTAAGTCAAATAGTTTTATTAGATAATAACTTTGCATCTATGCCTGAGATTGTTGCTGAGGGAAGAAGAACTATTAATAACATTGAAAGAAGTTCATCGTTATTACTTGTTAAAACTATTTATACAATTCTTTTAATCTTAACCTGTTTATTTACAAGGTCAGAGTATTTCTTTATTCCCATTCAATTAACTTTAATTACTAGTTGTACAATTGGAATACCATCATTTATCTTAGCTTTAGAGCCAAATACCAATATTGTATCCGGAAACTTTATCCTTAAAATATTTAAAAATAGTATTCCAGCCGGAGTAACCGTATTTTTAGATGTTGTAATTATTGTTTTATTTAAAAATGCATTTAATTTAGATAACAATATTGTAAGTTCAATTGCAGTTTTAATTACTGGTACAACAGGATTTATTCATTTATATCATGTATCTAAACCATTTAATTTCTTAAGAGGAACTTTATTTGCTGTTTTATTAATAGCATTTATCTATGGAATTTTCTTCCAATACTCTTTCTTTGATATAAGTAGTATGAATTTAAGAATTGCTTTAATTACCTTTTTATTAATAATCTTCTCATTCTACTCATATGATGTTATCTTTAGATTTTTAAGATTTATAACCAGAAAATTTGGACAAGAAAAGAAAGTAATAATTTAAATTTAATTGACAAATTTAATGTAAAGACTTGTATTTTTCTTAAAAATAAGTTAAAATATGTGATATAATTTTTCTAGAATGGAGTTTGAAAGATGAAAAAATTAATAAATAAATTAAAAACTATTAAATATAAAGAAAAATTAAAAGAATTATGTAATAAAGTACGAGATTTCTTTATTTTAAATAAAAGTTATATGTTTATGTTTATATCTTTATTTATCTTAGATATATCAACAAGAATTGCTACAGCTTCAATTGGTTTTATTGAATATTTTTCCTATGAACCTAATTTATTTTCTATTCTTTGGATTTTATTTATTGTTTTATTAACAAAATATTTAAAAAATGTTTATGGTAAACTTATCTATGGATTATTCTTTGGATTTTCTTTTGTTATGTTCTTAGTTCATAATTTATATTATGTTTATTTTAAGATATTTTTTGATTTTTCGGTATTAAGTGCCGCAAGTGAAGGAAGTTCATATTTACTTGATACTTTAAAAGATATAAAACTTTGGATGTATTTAGTTATGATTATAAGTGTTATCTTTATGGCTTTAACTTTTAAATACTTTAATAAAAATAAAAAAAGCAATTTAAGATATGCAATAATTGTATCTGTTTTATTCGTAGTATTTCATTCAATGATACCAGTTACTTTTGGAAGTGCAACAACAACCCTTGAATGGAATGCTTGGGGTAACAGAAGAAACGTATATAATACCTTCAATGATAACAATAAAAGTATGGAATTAGTAGGTTTATTTGAATACAATTTTAGAAATTTATATGTAACATTTATTCGAAATGAAGATAAAGGTGATGAAGAAAGTTTAACTTTCTTAGATGAAATATTTACAGAAGTTGAAACTCCTCATAAAAATGGTTATACAGGATTATTCGAAGGTAAAAATTTAATCTTAGTTCAACTTGAAAGTATTGATAAATTCTTAACAACACCTGAGGTAATGCCAAACCTTAATAGTTTAAGAAGTCATGCGATTAATTTCTTAGACCATTATTCATTTGTTAATGGAGGAGGTTCAACCTTTAATTCGGAATTTATGGTTAATACTGGTTATGCAACCCCTTATAGTTATAATCAAAATGCTTATACATTTAGTAAAAATAACTTTGATTATTCATTACCTAACTTATTTAAAAGTGTAGGTTATACAGTTAATGCTTTTCATATGAACTCTAGTGAGTATTATTCAAGAGGAGTTAATTATAAAAACTTTGGTTATAACTCTTATAATGGACTTAAAGATATGGATATGTATAAAGATAATAAAAATTATCAATTAGATAGTGAACTTATTTTAAATGAAGAATTTAATGCTAAAATATTTAATATGGAAAATCCTTTAAATAAAAACTTTGTTTCCTATATTATTACTTATTCTGCTCATACTCCATTTACTAAGAATAGGGGAGTTTGCAATATGCTTTTAACAGAAGAACAAATATTAGATGAAGAATATCAACCAAGTGAACTTGATTGTTTAAAAATTCAAGCAAGTGAAACAGATAAAATGATAGGATTACTTATGGATAACCTTAAAGAAAAAGGTTTATATGATAATACTGTTGTTGTCTTATTTGCTGACCATTATGTCTATACCATAGGTGATAAAACTATTCTAAGTTCTTATAAAGATACAGAAACTAACTTAATTAATCATACAGATTTACTTATCTGGAGTAGTGATTTAAAAAGAGTTGATGTTAAAAAAACAACTAGTCAATTAAATATTTTACCAACTCTATTAAACCTATTTAACTTATATACCCATCCAAATTACTATATTGGAGAAGATGCTTTAGATGATTCTTATTCTGGTCTTGTTTTCTTCAATGACTATACATGGTATGATGGTAAACGTTATGTAAATGCTAATGGAGAAATAGTTAAAGGATTAAATGCAACTTTAGATTATATAAACCAAACTAGTGAAAAAATAAATAACTTAATAAAGAAAAATGATGATGTTTTAAAATCCAATTATTTTAAGATATTAAAAAATAAAGAAACAATAAATAGTTAAAATTTTAAAAATAATATTGACTAATAAACCTAAATAAGATAAAATTTAATTAGAAGTATTTAAGGTAAGGTGAGAATATGAATAAAAAAGGTCAGGCTCTTGTTGAATACGTACTTATAATAGCACTTATATCAGTTATTATTATTGCTCTTGTAAATTCTTTAGGAGGTTACTTAAAGGATGCTATGACAAGGTCATCTTGTCCTATGCTTGGAGAAGAGTATGTTAAAGGAGCTAAACCTGGAGAAGGTTATTGTAAAGAAAAGGGTAGTAATTGATTAAATCAATTACTTTTTGCTAATAAGAGAGAAAAAAATATACATAATAATAAGGGTGGTCATATGAAAGAAGAAACAATTGATTTAAAATATGGAAAACTACATATAATAAAAACTTCAAAGTTTAGAACTATAAGTGTTAAAGTAATATTAAAAGATAAATTTAAGAAAGAAAATATAACTAAAAATAACTTTTTAACAGATTATTTAACGATGTCAACTAAAAAATATCCAACTAGAAGACAATTAGCTTTAAAAACAGGAGAATTATATTCTTTATATATTGGGGCTTATACCAAAAGAAGAGGAAACTTCTTATTAACATGTTTTAATTTATCATTTCTTGACCCTAAATATACTGAGGAAGGTATGTTAGAAGAAAGTTTTGAATTATTACATGAAGTTATATTTAATCCTAATGTTAAAAATATGAGTTTTGATGCAACAGTTTGTAATATTGTTTATGAATACTTAAAAAATGAGGTTAAAACTCTAAAAGAAGATTCAAAAATTTATGCTAATACAGAAATGTTTAAAATTATGGGAGAAGGTAAACCTTATTCTTATCATGGATATGGATATCTTGATGATTTAGAAACAATTACTCCTAAAAACATATATGAATATTATAAAGGACTATTAAAAACAAGTGATGTTGATATATATGTAGTTGGTAATGTAAAAAGTTCAGAAATAAAAGAAATAGTTAATAAAAAACTTAATTTTAAGACACTTAAAAAAGATAAAGGAGATATTAATTTACCAGAAGAAAAACCTACTAAAAAAATTAAAGAAATTATTGAAGATAGTAGTTTTTCACAATCTAAACTTGCTATAGGATGTAAGTTTTATGGATTAACTGAAAAAGAAAGAAAATATGTTTTAAATATTTATAATTTAATATTCGGAGGAGAATTTAATTCTTTACTGATGACAGAAATAAGAGAAAAAAACTCTCTTGCTTATTATATTAGTTCATCAATTAATAAACCAGATAATACAATGTTAATTCAATCTGGAATTAGTTATAAAAACTATAAAAAAGTAGTAAAACTAGTTAAAGAAATTATGAAAAAGATGACTAAAGAAGAAATATCAGATGAGTTATTAGAAGGAGCAAGGATTGAATATTTAAGTTTACTAACTGAAATAGATGATAATATAGATGATATTTTAGAATATTATTATTTAAAAAATTTAATGAATTTAGATGAGTTAGAGCAAAGAATTAAAGAAATTAAAACTATTACTAAAAAAGATATAATAGAAATATCTAAAAAAGTTTATATAGATACAGTTTATCTATTAAAGGGGGTTTCTAATGAAAAAAATTAATTATAATAATTTAGACCAAGATATATATTATTTTACTTTAAAAAATGGTTTTCGAGTTTATTTAATACCTTTTAAAGATAAAAAAAATTATTATGCTATTTTGGGTACAAAATATGGTTCTATTGATGTTGAATTTGATAATAATGAAGGACATTTTAAAACTCCTTATGGAATAGCCCATTTCTTAGAACATAAAATATTTGCAGAAGAAAATGGAGAAGACCCTTTTGCTTTCTTTTCCAAAAGTGGAGTTAATACTAATGCATCAACAACATTCGATAATACAAGATATTATATATGGGGTGTTAATGAAATAGAAAAAAATCTTAATTATTTTTTAGACTTTATATTATCTCCTTACTTTACAGACCAAAATGTTGAAAAAGAAAAAGGAATAATTTATGAAGAAATAAAAATGTATGATGATAGTCCAGAATGGGTATTAGATGATGAAATGCGAAAAAACTTATTTTATAATTTACCTGTAAGAGAAAAAATTGCAGGTTCTATCGAAGAAGTTTCTAAAATTACTAAAGAAGATTTATATAATGTCTATAATAACTTTTATCATCCTAGTGAAATGTTCTTAGTTATAGGAGGTAATATTAATCCTTATGAGATTGAAAAACTAATTAGAAATCATAAAAAACTAAATAGTTTTAACTCTAAAAAAGAAGTTAAACATTTTAAAGTTTCAGAACCTAATGATGTTAAAAGTGAATATAAAGAATTACATATGGATATTAAAGTTCCTAAAATAAGATATAGTATTAAGATTAGTAAAGATAATTTTAAAGATTTAAATGATATTGATATTAGTATGTATTTAGGAATTATGATTAGTTATTTATTTGGTCAAACATCTGAATTTAAAGAAAAAGTAACTTTACAAAGTTTAAGTAGTGGTTTCTTTTTAGAAAAAAATTCTTATGATAATTTTTATACTATTGATATAACTGCGGAAAGTGATAAAGCTGATATTTTAATCGAAGAAATAAATAAAACTTTAGAAAATATAAAAATAAATAAAAAAGATTTAGAAAGAATAAAAAAAGTATGGATAGCAAGTGAGATTAGAATGATTGATAGTGTTGAAATGACAGTAGATAATATTTATAGTGATATTATTTCATATGATAAAATATATGATAATAGAATTGAGTTAATTAGACAAATAGATTTAAAAAATATAAATAAATTTTTAAAAAAGTTAGATTTAACAAATCGAAGTTTAGTAATGATTTTACCTAAAGAAGAAAACTAAAGTTTTTTTCATTTTTGACTAGATTTTTAAAGAAATTTATGATATATTGTATAAAGAGAATAGAGGGAAGTTATGAGATTAAAAAAAATATTATTGGGAATTATGTTATTGTTTATGGTAATACCAGTTGTTAATGCTGTTGATGAAGATACAAAAACGGAAGATGTTTTAGAAGAAGAAATCTATCTTAATGATATTTTGCTAGATGGTCAAAGTATTGAAGGATTTTCAAAAACTAAATATGTTTATGAAATCAAAGTAGATGATAGTGTTGAAAAAGTTCAAATTGGTGCTCCTTTTGATAAAGATAAATTTACAGTTACAACGGATGGAAGTTTAACTTATGAAGTTAAACCAGGTGTTAATGAATTTAAAATTACAGTTCTAAGTAAGGCTACTAATAAAAAACAAGAATATACTTTAAAATTTATAAAAAATGACTCAAGAAGTAATGATGGTAGTTTATCAAGTTTAACAGTTGGAGGACAAGAAATAAATTTAAAAGATGATGTATTTGAATATACTGCTTTCGTTCCTAATAGTACTAAATCTGTTGAAATAACTGCAACTATAAAAGATAACAAAGCAAGTTTTATTCAAGGTTATGGAGAAAGAATAGGTAATAATGCTGTTAGTTTAAGTGGAGAAACTACAAATATCGAACTTAAAGTTAAAGCTGAAAATGAAGAAATTAAAACATATAAAATAACAATAAAAAAAACAGATTATAAAAATAATGATGCTACTCTTAAAACTTTAACAATTAAAGATGTTAATTTTAACTTTAATAGTAATATTACAAGTTATGATATTGAAGTAGAAAATAATATTGATAAAGTATCAATTGAAGCAATTCCTAATAATGATAAAGCAACAGCAAATTATAATAAAGAAATAAGTTTAAATGAAGGACTTAATAAAGTTACTATCCAAGTAACAGCAGAAGATGGAACTGAAAAAAGTTATCGTTTAAATATAACTAGAAAAGAAAAAGTAAATTTAGTTGAAAAAATTGAAATTGAAGGAATTGATTTAGAATTTCAAAGTGATGTTTATGAATATGATATAGAAACTACTTTAACAACTCTTAATTTTACTGTTTCTTTAACTGATAAAAATGCTACTTATGAAGTTTTAGATAATGAAGATTTAAAAGATGGTAGTGTAGTTAGTTTAGTTATTAAAAATGGTAATGAAGAATTAACTTATAAATTTAAGATAATAAATGAAGATTCTAAGGAAGAAGAAGTTGTTATAACAGATAAAAATGAAGAAAATGAAGAAAAAAAGGAAGAAAATGTTGGTTTCTTAAAGAAAAATGAAATGTTAATTGGTCTTTTAACATTTGGAGTTGGATTAATATCTAGTTTATTTGCTTTTTTAACAAAGTTTAAAAATAAGTAAAATTATGTAAAAAAGATTGTACTAAAATATAATTTTTGTTATTCTTTTCTTAGGTGATAAGAATGGCTAAATTATATTTTTTCTATGGAGCAATGAACTCTGGTAAGACAACAAGAATTTTACAATGTGAATATAACTATACAGAAGAAGGTATGCATGCAATTATCATGAAACCAAGTATTGATACTAAAGGAAATGAAAAGATTGTATCAAGGATAGGAGCATCTAAAAAAGTTGATTATTTAATAGATAAAGATGAAAATATTTTTGATTTAATTGTATCTGAATATGGTAATGTTGATTTAATCTTAGTTGATGAAGCTCAGTTTTTAACCAGACGACAAGTAAATCAATTAATGGATATTGTTGTTGATTTAGATATTCCAGTTATGTGTTATGGATTAAGAACCGATTTTAAAGGAAATGGATTTCCCGGAAGTACTAGACTTTTAGAAATAGCTCATGAACTAACTGAAATAAAGACAATTTGTAAATGTGGAAAGAAAGCTATGTTTAATGTAAGACTTATCGATGGTAAAGTAGTAACTGAAGGAGAGAGTGTTGCGATTGATGGAAAAAATAAAATTAGTTATACTGTTGCTTGTTGCAAATGCTTTAGATTAAAAACTAATCATAAATTTGATTATGAAGAAAAAAATAATTAAATATTCTTGCATAGAACCTTAAAAAATGATATAATCTAAATGTTTTATTTGATAAGTGGTATAAACATAAATTTAGAGAATACAATTAACAAGGTGGTCGATATGGATAACAATATTCGAATAGTTGAAGAAGATTTAGCTATCTTAAGTAGAAAAGTTGATGATATAGAAAGTGAAATCAATAATTTAGAATTAAAATTGTCTTTAATCAAAGAAATGCAAAAAGATGAAAAATTAAAAGCATCTAAAGAAGTTGAAGAAGAACTTCGGAAAGTTGTTGATAGATTACATTATTTAATAACAACATCTGGTCTTTATAAAAATTAAATAATATAATTATGTCAATTTATTTACAGAAATATAAAAATTATAAGGAAAGTGATTTAGATTTATAGACAAATTACTTTTTTTATTTTATAATAATAACGAAGGTTGAGTTGATAGTATGTATAATTATATAATAGGAAAAGTTACGGAAGTAGATAGTAATAGTATTACTTTAGAAAATAATGGAATAGGGTATTTAATTAATACTCCAAATCCTTATGCTTTTAAAGAAGAGGAAGAATATAAAGTTTATTTATATCAACAAATTAAAGAAGATGAACATTTATTATTTGGATTTAAAACAATAAATGAAAAAGAATTGTTTTTAAAATTAATAAGTGTTAAAGGGTTAGGACCAAAGATGGCTTTACCAATTATAGCATCTGGGTCAATAGCAGGAATTGCTGATGCGATTAATCGAGAAAATATTTTATATCTAAAGAAATTTCCTAAAATTGGAGATAAATTAGCAAGACAAATGATACTTGATTTAAAAGGTAAAATTCATGTTGAAGGAGTTGTTGAAGAAGCAAGTACTGATGAAGTATTTGAAGCACTTGTTGCTCTTGGATATAAAGATAAAGATGTAAGAAGTGTTGTTGCTAGAATAAATAGAGAAGCAAGTATTGAGGAACAAATAAAAGAAGCATTAAGATTAATGATATAGGAGATGATAATATGACACGGGTTGTTGATAGTGAAAAGGAAGAAGAAGATACTTTAATAGAATCTAGTATTAGACCTTTAACTATCTCAGAATATGTAGGTCAAACTGAGACTAAAGAAAATATAAAAGTATTTATAGATGCAGCTTTAATTAGAGATGAAGCCCTTGACCATGTTTTATTATATGGTCCACCAGGACTTGGAAAAACTACACTGGCTATGATAATTGCTAATGAATTACATAAAAATATTAAAACAGCAAGTGGTCCAGCCATTGAAAAGCCAGGTGATTTAGCAGCAATTTTGTCAACACTTGAACCAGGAGATGTCTTATTCATAGATGAGATACATCGAATACCAAGATATATTGAAGAAATTTTATATCCAGCAATGGAAGATTTTACTTTAGATATTGTAGTTGGAAGTGATGCTCAAGCAAGAAGCATCAAAATAGACTTACCACCCTTTACCCTAGTTGGAGCAACGACGAGGGCTGGAGATATAACTAGTCCCTTAAGAGATAGATTTGGAATTGTTTGTAAACTGCAATACTACACCAATGAAGAATTAAAACTAATCGTTGAAAGAACAAGTCGAGTTTTAGAAATGCCAATCGAACCGGATGCTGCAATGGCTCTTGCAACTAGAAGTAGGGGGACACCAAGAATTGCCAATAGATTATTTAAAAGAGTTCGAGATTTTGCCCTTGTGGCAGGTTCTGATAAAATCGATTTAGAAACAGCTGAAAAAGCACTAGATAGATTAAAAGTAGATAATTATGGACTTGATGAAATTGACCATCAGTATTTAAAAAGTTTAATTGAAAAATTTAATGGGGGTCCCGTTGGAGTAGATACTCTTGCCTCATCAATCGGAGAAGAAGTAACAACCTTACTTGATGTATGCGAACCATTTTTAATGCAAAAAGGTTTTATCAAAAGAACTCCTAGAGGAAGAGTAGCAACAATGAAATCTTATAAACTTTTAGGAATAAATTATCAAGAAAATTTGTTTAATTAAAGGAGAAAATATGAAAAAAGTAATTGATATTAAAGAAATAAAAGAACAAGATAAACTTTTAGGACCTTATACAAGAAGAAGATGTTTAGTAAAATATCTTGAAGATGGTAATATTAAACAAGAAGTATGTTATTTAGATGAAGAAGCGATAATAGATAAAATCTATTCATATATTAATTATTTAAATGCGAAGAAAGATTCAGGAGTAAAGAAAAAAAGGTCACTTACAAGTAATGAAAGAAGAGATAGAAATATGAAAGCCTCAATGTTTTATGCAATAGGAATTGTTTTAATCTTAATGTCTGCTTTAGGACCCGAAACAATAGCTATTCCAATGTGTATTGGAGGAGTTGTTGTCTTACTTAGTACCGCTTTAGTTGCAAATGATTTACTTTTTTATAAAAGAATTGAAGGAGACAAAGATGTACTTGATATAGAAGCTATGATAAATGAAGCTAAAGACTTAGAAAAAGAAGCTGAATATGAAATGTCAAGAAAGAGAAATATGGATTTTGCAAGATATAAATTTGAAAAAATTGCCCAAGAAAGAAAACAATTATTTATTGATAAAGTATCTATTAAAAAAGCAATTGATGATTTAAGATATAAAGCAATTAGGGAACTTTGGGAGAAAAATAAACGTCCTCTTCCTAGTATGGAATCAAATGAAGACTATTATGAACTTCCAGATGTAATAATTCAGAGAAGGTGAAAAAATGAAAGTTAGTGATTTTGACTATCCTCTAGACGAATCTTTAATAGCTCAAACACCTCTTTTAAAAAGGGATGAGTCAAGATTAATGGTTTTAAATAGAAAATCTGGAGAAATTAGCCATAAAAAATTTTATGATATTATAGACTATTTAGAAGAAGGAGATGCTTTAGTATTAAACGATACTAAAGTAATTCCTGCAAGACTTATTGGAGAAAAAGAAGAAACTGGTGCTGTAATCGAAGTCTTACTTTTAAATGATAAAGGAGATAATACTTGGACAACCCTTGCTAAGCCTGCTAAGCGAATAAAAGTTGGAACAATAGTTACCTTTGGTAATGGAGAATTGAAAGCTGAATGCCTTAAAGTTGAAGAAGATGGTATTCGGGAATTTAAACTAATTTATGATGGTATTTTAATGGAAATCTTAGATAAATTAGGTTCAATGCCACTTCCTCCATATATTCATGAAAAACTAGAAGAAAAAGACTTATATCAAACTGTTTATGCTAAGAATATTGGAAGTGCTGCTGCTCCGACCGCTGGTTTACATTTTACTAATGAACTTCTTGAAAAAATTAGGAAAAAAGGAGTGAAAGTTTTATTTATAACCCTTCATGTTGGACTTGGAACCTTTAGACCAGTAATGGTTTCTGATATTAAAGACCATGAAATGCATAGTGAATATTATTCAATGACTAAAGAAGTTGCTGAGGAACTTAATAGTGTTCGAAGAAATGGTAAACGAATAATTGCTGTTGGGACAACTTCCACAAGGACTCTTGAAACTATCATGTCAAAATATAATGAATTTAGAGAATGTTCAGGAAATACTAATATATTTATTTATCCTGGTTACGAATTTAAAGGAATTGATGGACTTATAACTAATTTTCATTTACCAAAATCTACTTTAGTAATGTTAGTAAGTGCTTTTTCAAAAAGAGAATATATTTTAAATGCTTATATGATAGCTCAACAAGAAAGATATCGTTTCTTCTCTTTTGGAGATGCTATGTTAATAATATAGGAGGTTAAAATGGACGAGAAAAATAAAAAAATGGATTATAAAACTTTAAATGAATTAATTAAAACCGGTAGTATTTTACTTAAAATAATGTTAGCTTTATTTATACTATCAATTGGAGTTTTAATAATTTATTTATTAGATAAAACAAGTATCTTAATTACAATAGGTAAAATATTTGGAATAGTATCACCTTTATTTATAGGATTAGGTTTAGCTTGGCTTTTAGAACCTGCTGTTAATTATTTTGTTAAAAATAAAGTTAATCGAAAGTTAGCTGCTGTTACAGTTTATTTAATATTTATCTTTTTAATTATTTTAATTCTTGCTTTAATAGTACCCGAGTTTATTTCTCAGGTTAATGAACTAATTAAAAAGATTCCAGATTTCTTAAATGCTATTAATGGTTTTGTTAATGACTTATTCCTTAATATTTCAAATGCAAGTTTTGATTTAACAGCTTTAAAGGATAACTTATTAAGTTCTCTTAATAACTGGGCAAATAATTTATCAAGTAAATCTTTAACAGGAATAGTAAATGGAGTAGGTTCATCTTTAAAAGTAATCTTTAATTTCTTAATGGGACTTTTAATTGCCTTTTATTTCTCTCTTGATTTTACAAAGGTAAGTAAATATATTAATATCTTTGTTCCATCAAAATATCAAACAGAAGTAAATAAGATTAAAGTTACATTAAATGAAATGTTAAGAAGTTATGTAAACGGAACTCTTTTATCAAGTTTATTTGTAATGATATTATCGCTTATTGGTTTCTTAATAGCTGGAGTTTCATCACCACTTCTATTTGCTATTTTCTGTGCAATTACTAACATTATTCCCTACTTTGGTCCTTATATAGGAGGAATACCCGTTGTTGTTGTTGGATTTGCAATCAGTCCAGCAACCGGAATAATTTGTTTAATAACTGTTTTCTTAGTTCAATTCTTAGAAGGAAATATTCTTCATCCTTTAATAGTTGGAAAAGCTATATCATTACATCCAATTACTATTATGATGAGTTTATTAATATTTGAATATTTCTTTGGAGTAATTGGTATGATATTTGCACCACCAATCGTCGCTACTATAAAGATATTATATATCTATTTTGAAGATAAACATCATTTTCTAAATAGACTTAAAGCAACAATAAAATGATAATTTTTACAAAATACCTAAATTAAGGTATTTTTTTTAAAACACTAATTTTTAATAAAAAATATGAGTTTGCTTAATAAATATAACACTATATGTATCATATATAAAATATCTGAATTTCCGAAATTGGGTTTTTAAAAAATTTTAAAAAAATGAAAAAAGTTTGCAAACTCTTATTTTAATGCTTAATATGTATTATTAATGGCTTAATAGTAAAATTAACAAAATACGATTTTTATAGTATCATATATGTTATTTTTGTTAAAATAATGTATCATTTTGACCAAAATTCGACAATGAATTTGCTCAAATTTCAAAATTGAGACGCTTTGAGGGGTAAAATCAAAAATTTGCCTTTTTTGACACGTTAGCTATATTTATGGTATGATTATCTTGCAATCCGGGAAACTATAAAAACAATAGTTTCTTGGTTAGATAGGTACCTATTTAATATTATTTTCAGCTTCAATTATCTAAGGTAATTGAAATCAAGAAAGGAGATATATATGAAAAATGGAAATGATATTAAAAAGAAAAAAAGGACAAGTCTGGCTGAACTTGTCAGAAATTTAAAGCCAGGGGAAATATTAGACCTTTCAAGAGATGTATGTGCGAAATTTTATTTTGGAAATTCTCGTTATCCAATTAATACAACTGCTTTAGTTGCTATTCTTTTAGATATGGATTATAAAGAGTTAAAAGGAAATATTACACCTTTAAAACTTGAAGAACCAGGAATTTCAATAAGTCAAAATGAAATAATTAAAGATACATCATTTGAAATTAAATTAAAAGATAAGTCATTTAATTTAATAATTGAGTTTAATCGTAACTATAATGACATGAAAAAATTAAATTCTAGTAATGAAAAGAATTTAAAAAATGCCATTTGGACAACTAAATATAATCAATTATTAAAAACTTATTATTATCAATGTAGAACGTATGGAACTGAAATAGTTCAAAATAATAACTATTTAGGAACTAAAAATGTAATAGCTATTAACTTAAGTACTTTTAGTGTGGATAATAAGTATGTAGATGATTTAGAAGAGTATTTAATGATGAATCCCAAAAATAGTCTCAAACTTACAGATAAAGTAAAATTTTACAATTTAGATATTGCAAATATGAGTAAAAAATGGTATACTGATAAGTATCAAGAGAGCAACAAAAGGGAGAGAAACTTAATCTGTCTAAGCAAACTATTAACAACAACAAGTATTAAAACAGCAAGGAAATGTATAGATAACTTAGATATTGGTTTAAGTGAAGAAGAAGAAAAAAATGAAATGAAAGGAGTATTGGATACTATGTTTGATAAAAACGTTTCAGATTTAGTAACTTTAGAAGAATATGCTGATTACTACAACAAGAAACATGAAGATGAAATAGCACTTTTTCAAAGTGAATTATTAAGACTTGAGAAGGAAGATAGTCGTAAAGAAGGTCTATGTATTGGACGTAAAGAGGGACTTTCTGCTGGACGCAAAGAAGGACTTTCTATTGGACGTAAAGAAGGAATAGCCGAAAATCAAAGAGACATGATTATTAATTTAAATAAGCAAAATGTCTCACTTGATGTTATTGCTAGGGCTTCTAAACTTTCTTTAAGCAAAGTTAAAAGTATTATAAATAAATATTGTAAAAACTAAGACAATGTTTATTAAATAAAAATTATTAGTAAGTAATTATAGTTTAAAACTAATACTTACTAATTTTTTGAAAAAATAAATGTGTCAACAAAAAAAGGTTGACAAGCATATAATTATAATGTTATAATTAATAAACAGAAAGGAAGTGTTATTATGGCAGTTAAATTAAGATTAAAAAGAATGGGAAGTAAAAAGAAACCAGTTTATAGAATTGTTGCTATTGATTCACATAACAAAAGAGATGGTGAATACATTGAATTAGTTGGAACATATAATCCATTAACTAATCCAGCTACTGTTAAAATCAATGAAGAAGTTGCTATGAAATGGTTAAAAACTGGAGCTATTCCAAGTGATACAGTTAGAAACTTATTAAGTGATGCTGGTATTATGAAGAAGTTCCATGAATCTAAGAAAGGCGAATAAGATGGATTACGTAGCATTAACTGAAAGACTTATTAAGGCTTTAGCAAAAAATTCCGAAGCTGTTACAGTTAAAGAATTTCCAAGTGAAGACCCTAAAAAAGTTGAAATAGAAGTATTGGTTGATGAAGCTGACTTACCTAGAGTAATTGGAAAAAATGGTCGCAATATAAATGCAGTTAGAACAATACTTAAAGCTAGTAGTAGTTTAAATGACCACAAATATATTAACCTAAACGTTGAAAGTTTTTAAACTAGTTTCTAGTTTTTTTCATTTTCTCTTTATTTATTTTCAAAAATATTATATAATCTTTGATAAGGAGTTGAAAATATGATTAATAAAATTGATTTAATTACTATGAAGTTACTACATTACTTTATAACCGTTAAAAACTATAGTCCTGTTATGGTTCAAGGAGCTAAAAACGAAATATGGCTTGAAAACTTAGAAGAAGATATTAAAATAGTTAGAATAGTTAGTAACTATATACATAATGATGAACAAATGCAATATGATATATTTAAAACTAAAAGATTAGCTAAGAAGATAAAAAGAAAAACATTATCTTTTAAAATGAAAGTATTAAATGTATTTTTAAATTTAGGTGATAATGTTAACTTTAAAAAATTTGAAGAATCTGATGATAAAATTTGTTTATATGTAAATGCAGAAGAAGAAAGTGATATTTTAAATAATAAATTTTTTAAAGAAAACTTTAGTGATATTAAAAATAACTTTGAATATGATGAAGAAGGATTTGGATTATTTTTAAAAATTACTAATGAAATAAATCAAAAAAATAGAGCTGATGCTATTAAAAATGAAGAAATATTTGAACCTAAAAGAATAATAGTTACATTTGTTTTAATAGGAATATTAGTTGCTATTCATTTATATGGTTTATTATTTAATCAAAGTACTAATTTAATTAATGCTTTTGCAGTATATGGTCCATATATTAGAACTTATCATGAATACTATAGACTTATAACAGGAACCCTTCTTCATGGAGGAATTATGCATTTACTTATGAACTGTTATGCTTTATTTATAATAGGTAATCAAATAGAAAACTTCTATGGTAAATGGAAGATGTTACTTATTTATTTCTTTAGTGCAATAACAGGAAGTCTTCTTAGTATAACTTTATCTAACTATGCATCAGTTGGAGCAAGTGGAGCTATCTTTGGACTTATGGGAAGTTTACTTTACTTTGGATATCATTATAGAGTCTACTTAGGCAGTACTTGGAAAACTAATGTCTTACCAGTTATTATCTTAAATCTTGTTATAGGATTTATTGTTCCTGGTATTGATTACTTTGGTCATATTGGAGGCTTAATTGGGGGAGTATTAATCAGTATGGCTTTAGGTTTTAAAAACGAAGATGGAAAAAGAGATAAAATAAATGGAATTATACTTTCATGTATCTTCTTATTATTCTTAATATATTTAGGAATATTTATTAAATAGGTTGCTTTTTAGCAATCTTTTATTATAGAATTAAAAAAAATACTTATACTAATAAAGATGAATATGGAAAATAAAAGTATATGGAGTAAATATTTAAAAGAAACGAATTTTAATAATAAAGAAGTTGAATTTGATGTTTTAATAATAGGTGGAGGAATTTCTGGTATCTTAACAGCTTATTATTTAAGAAATAGTAATCTTAAAATAGGTATCTTAGAACGAAACAAATTACTTAATGGAATAACTTCCAAAATGACAGCTAAAGTAACTATATTACAAGATATCTTAACAAAAATTGAAGATAATAAACTAGATACTTATTTAAAAAGTCAAATTGATGGTTTAAAACTATTAAAAAGTAATATTCAAGAAGAAAAAATAGAATGTGATTTTAAAGATAATATATCTTATTTATTTACAACTAAGACTTCGAATATTAAAAAAATAAAGAAATTAAAACCACATTTAGATAAATTTATTAAAACAGAATTTAGTAATTTTAATTTAGATAATCTTGATATAAAATGTTCTCTTAAAACAAATAATTCTTATGAAATAAATCCAATTAAATATTTAAATCAAATAATTAAATTATTAAATAATACTACTATCTATGAAAATACAAATGTAGTTAAAGTAATAAAAGAAAATAATATCTTTATTGCTAAAACTAATAAGGGTTTAGAATATAAAAGTAAAAAAATAGTCTTTGCAACAAATTATCCTTATTTTCTAAAACCTTTATTATTTCCAGTTAAAGTAAGACTTGAAAAATCTTATATTGGTTATGGAAATACTAATTTAAAAATAAATAAAAATATAAATGCTATTAATATTGATAAAGATAAATATTCAATTAGATTTTATAAAGATAAATTAATATATTTAACAGCATCTAGATTAATTGCTAGTAAAGTTAATGATACTAGAAGTTTTGATAAAGTAATTAATAGTAATTATTTAACTAATATAGATAATTTATGGAGTAATATGGATATTATTACCAATGATTATTTACCAATAGTTGGAGAATTATTTAAAAATATGTATATTTTAACAGGTTATAATACTTGGGGTCTTTTATCAAGTCATATAAGTTCATCTATTATTGCAAGTTTAATTACTAAGAATAAGAAATATCTAAAATATAAAGAGTTATTTAAACCAAGAAGAAAATTAACTTTCAAGAAATTTATTAATTCTAGTTTAAATATATATGAAAGTATGAATGGTTATATAAAAGGAATAATAACCAAAAATAAAATAATTTTTTATAGTAAAAAAGAAGCTATGTATGTTGATAATAATGGTAAATACTATATAGTTAAAAGAAAATGTCCTCATTTAAAATGTAATTTAATATTTAATAGTGTTGAACACACTTGGGATTGTCCTTGTCATGGGTCAAGGTTTGATTTAGAAGGTAATTTATTATCAGGACCTAGTAAAGAAGATATAAAAATGCAAAAAAATGTAAAATAATGTAATTTCCTATTTACTTTTTTAAAAAAATAGGTTATGATTAAAATGAAGATAGCAAGTGCTATTAAGAAAGGAGATACAATATGGGAGATGGAATTAGATATCGTTCTGGTGCTATGCAACAAACTATTTCTGAGTTAACTACTTCTATTAATAGATTAAATGAACATAAAGAAACGTTTGATAGTATTAAAAGAAGTATGCAAAACAATTGGAGTGGTGAAGAAGCAGAGGATGCATACAGAAGGATTGAAGAGAATATCAGAAATGTCAATGAAATGATTGAAATTCAAACAAATGCTAGAAATGTATTAAATAGCAAAAAAGAAGGCTTCGATGAAGCTGAATCAAATTTATAGGAGGTAAAATAATATGGCACTTAAAGATTTTGAAATTCGCAGCATGAGTGAGTTAGAAAGAGATTTACAAAAGTTAAGAACTTTATCAGATGATATTAATTCTCTTTTAACTAATATTAATAATACTTATGCTAATCAAAGCGAAGGATATGATTCTGCTAATTCAACAAGATTAGCAGAAGCTATGCAAGAATGCGCTAGCAAAGCAAGAAAAATTTCTGAAAATGTTAGTGTTATTGAAAGAGCTGTTGACGCTTATAGAAGACAAGTTAAAGAAACAGATGAAGCATAATATTAGGCACTTAATTGTGTCTTTTCTAAATTAAAAAGAATAAAAGGAGTTTTTTAGTGTGATATAAAACTCTTGAGAGGAGGAAATAAAATATGGCGGATATTGAAAATTCGGCTAATGTTAATGTCACTAATTTCATTTTAGAAAATCAAGAACGTGTAGAGGCAGTAGTAAATGATTTGGTTGAGACTGGTCAATGTGCTGATGCTGTAGAAGCAGGTAATAAAGTAGCAATTGCTATTGGTAATGGAACGTTTGAGGATTTAGAATGGCAAGCTGCATTTCCTAGTGAAAATGTCGAATCTCAATCAGCAGAGTCAACACAAACGGAACAACCTGGTAGTGTTAATAATAATCCTAATGAGCAAACATCTAATGATGCTGATTCTATAGCTAATAAGACTTTTGAAGAAGCATATTCAGAAGGAAATGGTGAAGAATGGTATGAAAACTATACAAGAGGTCGTGAACATGCTCAAAACTATGAGGATTATGCCCATAGCCGTGGATATGCTGCTCTTTCATCACCATATACAAATGGAAAATATTCTATAGATTTTTCTGGTATAGGAGCAAATTTTAATACAACTGAAATTAAAGATATAATAGGAAAAGTTCAAAGATTATATCCTTTATTATCAACAGTAACTACTTCAATTAAAGGAATTGCATCGCAATTTGGAACTTTAAATCCTGATACTCAAAGTAAATTATCAGGAAGTGTAGGCTCTGGTAGTGAATTACAAAGTGTTGGAATAAAAAATGCAGATGCTTGGCTTGATTATGTTAAAGGAGCAGAAACTGGATTACATACTGCGGTTACCGTTGCAGAAGGAAATGATGCTATAGGAGCTGGTGGTGACACCTCAACTGAAGGACTTTCTGATGGCTCTACAACTCCAGGGTATGATGGTCCTGCTACTCCTGGAGATACAGGTGAATATAGTGATACTACTGCTAGTTCTGGCGGCAATGGAGGATATGGCGGTGGTTCATCATCTGATGTTGGTAGTTCCGACTTTTCTAGCGGCGGAGGAGGCTCCGGCGGTGGAAGCAGTGGAAGTGGTGGCGGAGGAGACACCGGTTCTAAGAAAAAGAAAAAAGATAGCAGTACAGAAGAAGTTGTTGCAACTGCTTTTGGAACATTATCTTTTGCAGCAATAGTACCATTCTATAGTGAAATTGGAGTATCATCTACTATTCAATCTAAAGCCAATGGAACTTATGATGTTGTCGGAATATATTGTCAAGATGGTAAGTATTATTATAAAATATATGATAAAGATGTTAAGAAATATTATTTTGTTGAAATGGACAAAAATTGTATTTTAACAACAAATTATAAAGATGTATTAAAATCAAATGAAACTTCAATGATGTTAAAACAACCTCAATTAGGTGAAGATATCTTAGCTAAGATGACTGACCCTAAGGAAGTATACTTTATGAATGGTACAACTCCAGGACAAGGTGAAGTTTCAGGAATTACGTTTGCGAATGTTATAGATTCAACTGATGGAAAAAATTATTATGTACCATTAAGTGATTCTGTTGAAGTACTTAGTTTAGATACAATTACTACAAGTGCTAGTCAAGCAACTAATACTACAACAACGACAACGCAAACAGTAGGATAGGAGGTAAAAATGGCATCAATTAGTGAAGTAGAAAACAGATTTAAAACATTAAAAAAGTATTATGATACTAATATAACTGGGCATGTTGCAACAACATATGATGTATCAAAAATACATTCACAAGATTCTGGATTCATTAGTTATTTAGATAAAGTAAAAGGAGAAATAGATTCTTTTAAAGCAGGAGTTTCAGGAATTACTCCTCCTAATAATTACGATAAAACTTGGGGATATATGGATGAAATAAATTCTAAGAGTCAATATGGATATACCCAAATTGCGGCTTATAGAAATTCTGTTGAAAATAAATCCAAAGAAGTTTTTCAAGAATATGTTGAAAAATATAAAGGTCTAGATGGAAAATATAAAGGTTTGGTACAAACAATTTCTAATACTTTAGTTCAAGCTAAAGCAGCCGAAAAAGAAGCTAATGATTATTCAGCAGCAGCATCTTCTGCGTTAAGCCAAAATGCAGGTGGTGCCCAACAAGCAAGTTCCTATAGAAGTGCTGCTGAAGCGGCACGCCAAAAACGTGATAAATTAGTATCTAGAATTAGTACTATACATTTACCTTCAATGAGTGAAACAATCGAGCAAATAGAAGAGTTATTAAATAGAGGTTTAGGTATAGGGTAAAAAAATAAAAAAACTTGTAAAAAGCAATTGCTTAATTGCTTTTTTTTTGATATACTTTTAATATAGAGAATAGAGGGATTTATATGAAGATACTAATTCTTAAAAAAGAAAGAATTTTAACAACTACATTACCTAATACTATATATGGTGATTTTCAAATAGTTGATGTTGATGATAAAGGTAATCAAATTGATTTAATTACTATTAAAGAAAAAAATGGAAAGTGGTTACTTACTAATACTAATGATACAGCTATACTTGTTAATAATACACCAGTTGGAAGTATTAATTTAGCTGATTATTTTTCATGTGAGATTTTATATCGAAAGAGTGATTATAAATATATTTTATATTGTCTACCTACTTATGATAAAACTACATTATTTAATGTATTAGATTCTTCTATTATGATAGGTACTAATGAACCAGATATTTATTATCGAAATGCATATTTAAATAATTATTCAGTTAGAATTTATTATGATAATGCTTGGCATATTGAAGTTTTAAGTGATACTTATTTAGTTTATTTAAATAATAAAAGTGTTAGGAGTGAAAGACTTTATAATGGAGATGTAATATTCATTCTTGGTCTTAGAATAGTTGTTCTTGGTAATTATATGATTATTAATAATCCTTATAATTCAGTACGATTTAATTCTAATAAATTAAGACCTATTAATTTGGGAGTAGTTGCTCCGAAAAATGAAATAGAAGAAGAATTAGATATTTATGAAGAAGAAGATTATTTCTTTAGAAATCCTAGATTTAAAAGAAATGTTATATCAGAAAAATTTCATATAGATTCTCCTCCAGAAAATCAAGACCCTGAAACAATGCCTTTCTTTTTAACCTTAGCAAGTTCAATGACAATGGCAGCTACTAGTAGTTTTACTTTATATAGTGCGGTTGAAAGATTAGAACAAGGAGCATCATTTAAGGAAATAATGCCAACTTTAATTATTACAGGTATTACTTTAATTGCTTCATTTGTTGTTCCTGTAATTGCACAAATTTGGCAAAAAAGACATAATAAGAAGAAAGAGAAATTACGTCAATCTAAATATAAAGATTATTTGAAAGAAAGAGAAAAAGATATTCAAGATAAAATGCAAGAACAAAAATTTATTTTACTTGAAAATAATCAAACTAATGATAAATGTTTTGAAGTTATTTTAAATAAACAAACAAATATGTGGGAGAGAAAAATAGGGCATGATGATTTTTTAAAACTTCGAATTGGTATTGGTGATATTAAAGCTAATATTGATGTTGAATATGAAAAAGAAAAATTTACATTAGTTGATGATAATTTAAAACAATTATTATATAAAGTAGGAGGAGACGATAAAAAATTAGATAATGTTCCAGTTACAGTTTCTTTAACTGAAAAGAATGTTATGGCAATTACTTCTGATATTAAACTAGGATATAAATTCTTAGAGACTCTTATTTTACAAATGATAACTTTTCATAGTTTTGAAGAGTTAAAAATAGTTGTTTTAACAAGTGAAGAAAATGAGGGTTATTATGACTTTTTGAAATTAACTCCGTTTGTTTGGAATAATGAAAGAACGTTTAGATTCTTTGCTACTTGTAAAGATGAAGTTAATCAAATATCTTTATATTTAATGGATGAGTATTTGAATAGAAAATATACTGATAAAGAAAGAACTTATGAAGTAGATACTCCGGATTATCGTAATTATTTACCATATTATGTAATTATAACTGATGATTATAAGAATATGCGAAATATTCCAATCTTAAATAGAATATTACATGATACAGCAAATTATGGATTTTCATTAGTTGCAATTGATAGAAGTTTAAGAAGATTACCTGATGATGCTAAAGTATTTATTGATATTAACTCAAGTACAAGTTTAATGCTAGAACCTAATTTAACTGAGGGAATGAAACAAGAATTTAAAGCTGATTTTAATGATTTTAATATGGATTTATTAACGTTAAAGATAGCTAATATTCCTATTGAATTTCAATCTGGAAGATTTAATTTACCAACTACTTATACTTTTCTTGAAATGTATAATGTAGGAAGAGTAGAGCAATTAAATGTTTTAAATAGATGGAGAGAATCTAATCCAATTAATAGTTTACAAGCTCCGATTGGAATTGGTGAAACTGGAGATATATTAACCCTTGATGTTCATGAAAAAGTTCATGGACCACATGGATTAATTGCTGGTATGACTGGTTCTGGTAAATCAGAATTTATTATAACTTATATCTTATCAATGGCAGTTAATTATCATCCTGATGAAGTTCAATTTGTTTTAATCGACTATAAAGGTGGAGGTTTATCCGGAGCTTTTGAAAATAAAGATACTGGTGTTAAGTTACCTCATATTGCTGGAACTATTACGAACCTTGATTCAACGGAAATTACAAGAGCTTTATCAAGTTTAAATTCTGAACTTAGACGTCGTCAAAGAATATTCAATGCTGCCCGTGATAAATTAAATGAATCAACAATTGATATTTATAAATATCAGAAATTATATCGAAATGGACAAGTGGATGAACCATTAAGTCATTTAATTATTATAAGTGATGAGTTTGCAGAATTAAAGTTACAACAACCTGAATTTATGGATGAATTAATGTCTATTGCTCGTTTAGGCCGTAGTTTAGGTGTTCACTTAATTTTAGCTACTCAGAAGCCAAGTGGAATTGTAAATGACCAGATTTGGAGTAACTCACGTTTTAAAGTATGTTTAAAAGTTCAAGATAGAAGTGATTCTATGGATATGTTAAAAAGAGATGATGCCGCAAGTATTGTTAATATTGGTAGTTTCTATTTACAAGTTGGTTTTAATGAATATTTCTACTTTGGTCAAAGTGCTTGGACTGGTGCTCCTTATTATCCAAATGATTTTAGAATTAAGAAAGTTGATACAGCCATGGACTTTATTAATAACTATGGAGCAATTTATAAAACGGTTGACAACGTAAAGAAAAAACAATATAAAAGTCAAGGTGAAGAGGTTACTAATATTGTTAAATATCTTGATGATATTGCTTATAAAGAAAATATTATGGTTCCTCAATTATGGCTTAATCGAATACCTGATTTTATTAAACTAGATGCTTTAAAGAAAAAATATAATTATAAAAAAGATTTACTTATTAATCCAGTTATTGGTGAGTTTGATGACCCAGTTAATCAACAACAACACTTACTTACTTTACCAATAAGTACATCTGGTAATACCATTGTTTATGGTGTTCCTGGAAGTGGTAAGGAATTAGTTTTAACAACAGTTGTTTATTCTTGTGCAACAACTTATACTCCTTTAGAAGTAAACTTTTATATCTTAGATTTTTCATCAGAAACAATGACATCTTTAAGAAATTTACCACATGTAGGAGATATAATTCTTTCTAATGATAAAGATAAACTTGAAAACTTATTTAAAGTAATTAATACTTATATGGAAGAAAGAAAACGTTTATTTATTAATCATGGTGGTAGTATTAATGAATATAAAAAGGCAACTGGTAAAGATGTTCCTGCAATAATAATAATGATAAATGGATTTGATTCATTCTCTGAATTATATCCTGATTATGTTGAATTATTAACAAAATATACAAGAGAATGTCCAAGATTTGGTATTTACTTTATGATTACTGGAACTGGAACAAGTTCAGTAAGATATAAATTAAGTCAAAACTTCAAACTAGTTTTAGCTCTTGAATTAAATGATAAGAGTGATTACTATTCACTTGTTGGAAAAACAACATTCATGCCTAGTAAAGCTGTTGGACGTGGTTTAGTTCATGTTGGAGAAGGTATTTATGAATTTCAAACAGCTCATCCATCAAGACAAGCTGAAAGTGTTGAGTTCTTTAAGAAGCTAGCTCTTGAATTAAATGAAAAATATTCCCATAAAGCACCAAAGATACCTGTTTTACCTGATAAAGTTAATATGAAACTTGTAAGTGATAAGATTAATAATTTAAATAGCATTCCAGTTGGTATTTATAAAGATAATCTTGAAACTTGTTTATATGACTTTAAGAAAAACTTCTTTAATTTAATTACAGCAACAGATATTGAAAATACTAAATCATTTAGTAAAGAGTTATTAAGTATATTTAATGGTATTAAGAAATTTAAAACTTATTTATTTGATTCAACTAATTCAATAACTGATACTTATTTAGGAATAACAAAATATACTAGTAAATATGATGATGTATTAAATAGTATTAATGAAAATATTGATAAAATATATTCTGAATATGAAGCAAGTGGTTTTGATAATGCAGTTATTAATAAATATCAACCTATGTTATTTGTTATATATGATTTTAATAATTTTAAAAGTAAAGTTACAGTTGATTTAAATAATATTATGTCTAATTTATATACTAAAGCAAGTAAATTACCAATTATTAATTTTATAGCAATTGATGCAGTTGATAACTTTAAGAAGATTGAATATGATACTTGGTTTAAACAAGCATGTTCTATGGATAATGCTATTTGGATAGGAGAAGGTATTGCTAATCAATTTACAATTAAGTTAACAAGAAGTACTGATAGAGCATTACAAGCTCAGATTGGAAATGATTTTGGCTACTCTATTACAAGTGGTCGTCATAGATTAATAAAGGTATTAACTTTTGATAGTAATAATCTTTCTGATGAAAATAAGAGAATAGAAAATGATGTGGAGGAATTATAATGAATCGAAAAATTTTAATTGAAGTATATATTCCTGAACTAGATATTAATTATGATTTATTTGTTCCAGCTAGTAAAAAAATAGGTAATGTTATAATTAATATTGTTAAGGGTATAAGTGAACTTTCTCAAGGTGCTTACCCAATTAGTAATAACCATGCTTTAATGAATAGTGATACTTGTGAATTTTATAATACGGAATTGAATTTAAAAGATGCTAAAATTTATAATGGAACTAAGTTAATATTAATTTAGTTCTTTTTTTGAAAAATTTAAAAAAAATGTAAAGTTTACAAAAAAATTGTTGCTTTTTAAATAAAATAATGATATTATTAATTTAGGGTGAATAGGAAACTATTGCTCGATTGTTATGAAAATTATAAAAGGAGGAGATGTTATGAATTTTCAAGCAAGTAATTTAGATGCTGCTTATGAATCATTAAGTAGTTTAAACAGTTTAGCTTCTGGTAATGGACAAAATTTAGTTACTGGATTAAAAACATTAATTGGAAGTTTAAAAAATGATTGGAAAGGAAATGATGCTAGTGCTCATATCAATAATTTAATTGATGTATACACAGGTGTTGCTACTATTGTTGATAATGTTCATGTTGTTGCTCATAATGCAAGTGCTTCAATAGTTCAAGCTCAAACAGTTAGACAATCAAATGGTGGTAAAGGAAATGTTGGTACAGTTTTCCCAACTGGAACAGGTTCTGTAGAAGCACTTGACAGATTAGGAAGTACTACTGAATTTTTTGTTGACCCTACTGCAGCTCCAGTTGATTTACAAAAATTAACTGGACTAAAGGAATCTTTTGATAGTTTTGGTAAAGAGTTCTCAAGATTAAAAGAAGATTTACTAGGTAACTGGACAAGTGGTTCTAATCGTGAAAAAGCTGTTAGTGATTTTAACCAATTCGAAGCTGATTCTGCAAAATATAGAAATTATTTAGCAGAAGCAGAAGCTAACTTAACAGTTGCTGTACATAATTTACAACAATTATAATTAAAAGATAAAACCTATTTTAAATAGGTTTTATTAGTAAAGGAGAAAATATGAGTTCACATGACTTTTACGCTAAAATGCAGAGCATACATAAGGAAATTTTAGAAGTTGAGAAAGAAAAAAAAATTTATGATAAAGTATTGCCAATTGTAACACAATTATCAAGTGGATTACCAGACATTCAAGGTAATATAACATCAGCGGAATCTTTATGTAAAGGTGGTGGATACGCCGAAGGTGCTGAACCTTATGGACAAGGAAGATTTAGTCAATGTGCTACTGAAATAGGAGGTGCAATTTCTAATCTTCAGACTGCAATTTCTAAAATTCAAGCAAAAATACAAGAATTGCAAAGCCAATTAACATCGTTAAATAATGAATATGCTAATGCTAAAGATGGCTATGCCAGTGCTTTAGCAGCTGAAAGAGCTGCTGCTGCAAGAGCAGCAGAGCTTAGTAATAATTAGGGATATTAATTCCTTTTAAAAGTTATAGTTTATAAATCTTTGTAAATCTTTATTCAAAAGAATCACAAAGATTTTTTATTTTTAATTTTACTAAAAAAAAGTTATACTATTCATTTATTTTTTCTTGAATATTTATCTTATAAATGATATAATTTAATTATCATAGAGAGTAGGTGAGGAGCATGTTTACTTATGATTTAAATATATTTAGAAGTGCAATAATTAAAACAGATGCTGCCCTAGCTCTTTTACAAGGGAAATTAGGTATAATAAATGAAGCTCTAGGAATAAGTGAACCCTATGATGGCTCTGGCGAAGTTAAGAGTGCTTGTGA
>CANRDV010000003.1 GCA_947629475.1 uncultured Bacilli bacterium | reverse complement strand
ATATCTTTATTACTATTATAAGCCTTTTTCTCACGTTTATTATGTGAACCAATTTGAGCTAAATCATTTATAGTCATAATTGGCTGGCTTCTAAATATTCCATAATTTAAATTCATATATCAATCTCCTTCCCATATAAGGATATTAAAAATTATTATTTAAAAAACAAAATTTACTTTATTAATCATAAAAAGCATAATGACTTTTCCTACCGAAATTATTATTAAACGGGTCTTGACCATTCTCTTTTTGATATTTTAAGTAATTTTCAATACAATTTAAAAATAATTCCTTTAAAAATGTGTATGGAAATAACAAGGACCAATAACTTGTACAATCTAAATATATAGGGGTTGTATCATAATTTTCTGTATCTACACCTACTATACCTGATGACTGATGCTCATGAACCAATTTAGACCTAGTACAATAAATTAAACTTATATATTTATGTTTTTCTTTCAAAACATTATTTGCAGTTAAAACTTCATTTCTTTGCCTTATATTTTCAATAGAAGATGAATTAGGTACATAAATATTTGCATCCGATAATTCCTCAAACCTAATTTTTTTATTATTTTTATCGTAAATTAATGTTATCGGATCTATTAGCTCTAAATAATTATATTTTTCCTTATCAGCAAATTTTAAAATAAATTCTTTAAATTTTTTTTGATTATTGTATGATGAGTAATTAAAATAATTTTGAACAAATGAATCAACTATTGAAAACAAACAACTAATTTTATTTTGATAATATTTCATTTTTTCTATATCTTTTATTAAATCATTAACATAATCTTTTATTTCTTGATATCTATCCATTTCTAATACTCCTTTATAAAAATTTATCTTTTAATTCTTCATCTTGATTTATTAATTTTAAAACCCATGGCTGTAAAAAATATTTAATGTACATTGAATTATCGTTACCAATATCAACAAACTGTGTTCCCCCAGCAACAGAAACAACTTCATAATAACTTAATTCAATTATATTACCATCATTCATACTAGCAGTTAAAGAATGAGATTCCTCTCGTATAAAATTTTTTATAATATTTGTTTTATTAGCATCAAGTTCTTTTAAATATCTAATTTTCATTTTTCTCACCGAATTATTAGTTATCTTTTCTTTAATTTTTCGATAACAATAATTTATTAACAGAACAATTAGCATAATTGTAGATAATAAGAAAAAAATTCCAATTATTAATCCATATTTCTCTTTTATATTTGACATATATAGCAATTTTATTATACTATCTGGCAAAAATAATATTAAACCTGTAGCGAGAGATATCGTGCTTAAAATAGCTGGTGGTAATTTAAGCAATTCAATAAAGTTTTTAAAATTTTGCAACACAATCACTTCCTTGTACTTAATATTATATCATAATTAAAGGCACTTTTCACATTAAAGTACCTTATTTTACATAGTTATAAGCAACTTTTCTTAATTATTACCAAGTGTGTCTATACAGCATTCATCCAGTAGCACTTATTAGAACACTTGCAACAAACCCTGATATCTTGCTTTTAGATGAACCTTATAGTGCCCTTGATTATCAAACAAGACTTGCTCTTTCCAATGATTTATATAAAATAATTAAAGAAGAAGGAAAAACGGTTTTAATTATAACTCATGATATTGCAGAAGCAATTTCAATGGCTGATAGAATTGTTGTTTTGTCTAAAAGACCATGTAAAATTAAAAAGATATATGATGTAAACTTAACTAATAAAGGACTTCCAATTGATAACCGGAAAGCCCCTGAATTTAGTATATATTATGATAAGATATGGAGGGATTTAGATGTCCACTTATAGTTTAGAACATGTAAAGTTTTTAAAGAAAATAAAGTTAAGAAAATGTCTAATTTACATAACTCAACTTAGTATTATAGTATTCTTATTTTTAATTTGGGAACTCTTAGCAAAACTTAATATAATTAATACTTTTCTTTTCTCTTCCCCATCATCTATTATATCTACTTTAAAAGTCTTAATAAGTGCTAATAACTTAGTAAGTCATATTCTAGTAACTTTATATGAAATCTTAATTAGTTGTCTTCTTTCCTTTGGAATTGGTTTTCTAATAGCAACTATTCTTTGGGCAAATGATTTTCTAGCTAAAGTATTTGACCCTTACTTAACTATTTTAAATTCCTTACCTAAAGTTGCACTTGGACCTTTAATAATTATTTGGGTTGGAGCTAGTACTAACTCTATAATTGTCATGAGTCTAATGATATCTTTATTTATAACGATAATTAACTTATATACATTCTTTTCTAATACTAATCAAAGTTATATAACTCTTTTAAAAAGTATGAAAGCAACTAAAAAAGATATTTATACTAAAGTAATTTTACAAGCTAACTTAAAAAATATTATTAATACAATTAAGGTTAACGTTAGTATGAATCTAATAGGTGTTATCATGGGTGAATTATTAGTATCAAAAGCAGGTTTAGGTTACTTAATCATGTATGGTTCTCAAGTATTTAATATTAATTTAGTTATTACATCTGTTGTTATTCTAGCTGTTATTTCAAGTATTTTATATTATATTATTAACTTTTTTGAAAAGAAATATGAAGAAAAATAGAAGTCTTATAAACTCCTATTTTCTTTTTAATTTCTCTAACTTAGAATCTATTTTTTCTCTAATTTCTATTAAAAACTCATTTCTTGTTTTAATATGTGGAAAAGCATTTACTAAACGTTTATGTAAAATGCTCTTTCTTGATAAAATAGCTTTAATCTTTTTAGTAATCTCTTCAGTTTGGTCAGCCTCTGCTTTCTTAATTTCAGATTTCAAACTTGCAACTACATTAAAGGAAATACAATTATCAATTATAAATATAACAAATATAATAAGTGCAATTATATTTAAAACTAAACTTGGAACACTCTCTAATAAACCAACTATAAAAGGATTTACAATATAAAGAATTAAACAACCAAGTATTCCAAAAGGAAGCATTGTTTCAAGACAAATTCTTCCATTGATATTAAACTTCTTATCACTATAATCCCACCATCTTGCATTAAATAACTTTTCCATAACTAAACTAGTCATATATTCAAGGATTGAACAAATAATAATAGCCATAAAGAATAAAACAACTGGATACTTCGTAAAATCACTTAATAAAATAATAATCAATAAACATCCATATCCATAAATAGGACAATAAGGTCCAATTAAGAAACCTCTATTAACAAACTTATGACTCTTAACTAAAGTAACACATACTTCCATTAACCACCCTAAAAAAGCATAAATAATAAATAACAAAAAAAACATTATAACTTTATTCATAAACATCACTACTTAATTATACTAATTATTTTAAAAAAAATCTACAATAATTGACAATTTAATCTATTTATACTAAAATAAAGTTGAAATTTGGAGGAACGTTGTGAAAAAATTTATTTTTATTTTAATCATTATAATTTTAGGAGTTTTTATCTTACTAAGTTATCAAAATTTACAATATGAAAAAGCCTTAAACGAAGTTAGAAAAACTTATAATGAAGAACAATGTAATATAGTTGGTACAACTGAAAACTATTTATACATTAGTAGATACTTTCGTGATGATAAAGATTATTCTGATTGGAAATTAACTAATATAAAAACAAAGAAAAGTTATAATTTCAGTTTAAATAAAGAGGGAGTTGGAGGATTAGTTGGACTTAAAAATGGAGAATATACTTTAAAAGAAGTAAGTAATCATAGTTATAGTGGATTAGATACAAACGAATATTATTTAAAATTCTCAGAAAATAATAAAAGTTATCATTTTTCTCCAACTTCAATGAATGAACGTGCTTTTGTTGTTCTTGTACTTGATAAAAATGATAATCCTATTCCTGATATTAAAATTAACGTACTTGATAGTTGGGGCAGAGTCTTTTTAAGTTCTAAAACTAATGAAAAAGGAATGATTGCCTTTGAACACATAACAGCAGACCTTTGTTATATAGTTCAAGATGGAATAGATAACCCTAAAAAGTTTTTTGTTAAAATTGAACAAGATAAAGTAATTGGAATTAAACTTCATTTAAATGAAGAGGGGGTACTAGAGTGAAAAAATATTCAAAATATTTAATGTTAATAACTTTAGAAATAATTATCTTAACAATTTTTGTAACATTACAAATTGAAGAAAAAAATGATTCAGTCTTTGTTAAAGATTTAGGTGATGAAGTTAATTTATATACTGGTTTTGAAGAAGATGATATAATAATTAATAAAGTCTCAACTTTTAATACAAAATTTAAATTTGACCCTTTAAATAAGCATTACTATGGAAATAGCCAAAACATGGATATTTTTAGTTTATCAATGGGTCACAGTAATTTAAAAGTTGGTGATGTTTTAAAATATAAAGGTCCATTAAGTGACCAAATCTATCTTATATTTAGAAATAGTTATCCCCTAGTTTCTTTAGAAGAAATGAATGTTATAAATGAAGATGAAGCTTATTTTGCTATTCAACTTGCTTTATGGGAAATGGCTAGTAGAACAAGAGAAGCAATCTATTCCTCAACAACTGCTAGAATAAATGGTATTAGAAGTTATGTTGGAGAGACTAGAATAAATGAAAGAGTCTACAATTCGGCTTCTAAACTCGTTGAATATGTTGATAATTGGAATAAAAATCGTAATTATCAAGAAGTTACCAATGTCTTAACATTAACTACTAAAAACTACTCTGCTGATTTACAAAGTGCCGACCTTAAATATTTAGTAGGTCCAGTTACCTATAATGTTAAAAATGGTATTGTTAAAGATGCTAAAATAACTGCTAAAGGTGAAAATGGCGACGTTAAAATAGATATTTATAATGATAAAGGAGAAAAAGTTACTAATTTAGCAAACTTACACAAGAAAAACTTTTACATAGCTTTTTCTAAAGAGACTAAGCATTTTGATTATACCCTTGATGTTTCTTACTATGATTTAAAAGCAAATGCTTATCTTTCCAACAACGAAGACTATGCTGCCAGAATATATACACTTTATAACGATTCTATTACAGCTACAATAAATATTCATTAAGGAGGAGTATGAAAAAAATAATATCAATAACAATTATTATCATTATCTTACTTGGAATAAGTTCTATTTTAATAATTAAGAAACCTATAGATTATACTAATTTAAAAGAAAATGATTTATTCATGAAAAGTTTTACTGATTACTATACTAATTATTATAAAGAAAAACAATTTTATAGTAAACCATTTTCTGATTCTAAAACTGATAATTATTGTTTATTCAAAGTTTTAGATAATAATGATAAACCAATTAAAGATTATGAAATAACTTTCTATGATACCTTTAATAATGACATAACTTTAAAAACTAATCAAGAAGGCTATACTGGTATTTCAGATTTAGAACTTAAAACCTATAACTTTAAAACAAAAGATATGTCTAAAAGCAAAGAAATTAATTTAAAAGAAAATATCTGTAATTTTACTTTAAAAGGAGATAATATAACTTTCAATAAACAAGGTAGAATTACTTTAGAAAGTGAAGAAAAAAAATTAATTCAAGATTCAATTACTTATAATTTAGATGAACAAATTTTTATAAAAGATGACTTTAAAGGAGAAAAATTATCTATTATAACTACAAATGATATTATAGAAAATAATACAATAAAACGAGAATTTAACTTTAATATAACTAATTCTTATATAAAAAAAATAGAAATAATTCTTAATACTTTAAATACTAATCAAGAAGTTTTAAACTTAAAAAATAAAAAACAAAATATTTTTACTAATGAAGAAGGATTTATCATAAAAGAAAATAAAACTAAAGAATTTTCTAATACTAATATTAATCTTTTAATAACGTTTGAACATAATAACAAAACTTATAAAATTAAAAAGACTATTACTCTTCAAAATAATACCCAAAGTTCTAGTTTATATGTTAGAAATTCTAGTGATAATGATTTAAAAATAGAAATTAATCAAATAGATTTTACAACTAATAAAGAAACAAATATTTATTCTGCAATATTAAAAAGTAAAAGATATGTTGTTGCACCTAGTATTGACTTTGGTACTTTTGTTGTAAAAACTTATCTTAATGATAAACTATATTATCTTAAGTATATAGATATTAAAAAAGATAAATTAACTTATTTACAAATAAATGAGGGACTATATGAAAACAGTAACGTTTAAAATAATAACTTATCTTATTATATTAATAATATTTCTTTTAATAGGTTTAAATATATCTTTAAATGGATTTTACTATTTCCCATTTTTAGATGGAACATTTATCTATTTTTCTTGCTTTATTTCTTTATTAGTTTTAACTCAATTTCTTTTCTTTAATAACTTTCTATTTCTAAAAAAACATAAAATATTTAGTTGTATTCTTTATATATTATTATTAATATTACCAATAATTATAACTTTATTTCCAAGTAATACTAACTATCTTAAATGGGACGATTCAAATATATTTCTTAATTTTTATAACTTTCTATCAGTTCCATTTTTTTATCCAAACTTTAATGTAAGAATAACTTTAATTATTGTATGCACTATCCCCTTTCTTACTTTATTAATACCTATATATTTTCTATTTACTGAAAAGACTCCAAAAGGTACTTTCTTTTATATCCTAGAATCTCTTTATAAAAGAATATATCATTATATCTTTATAATTCTATTTGGAATTGTAATGTCTCAAGTACCTAGTCTTTATATGTATCCAAGAAAAATACAATACTTATTACTATCATTCTTAGTTATTTACTTAATCTATTTTGGAATAAAAATGGTAATATCTATTCTTACAGTTAAGAAAATAAATAAAGATAATAATTCAAATAAAAATTTATTTGTTGTTTTAACTTTAGAAAACTCTTTCTTTAATCTAGGTTTAAGTAATGAATTTAAAGGATTTAACAAATTATCTAATAATATTTTAAATAACTTAGTAATAGAAAATAAAAGTTTTAATATTGTATCTTACACTGCGATTAGATTAAATTTAATAGATATAAATAGTTATAAAAATATTTACTATCTAATAAATCTAAATAGTTATTCCTTAAGTTTTCTTGATAAATATTCTAAAGTCTATTTACTTAAGAAAATTAATGATATCAGTAAAAATTATAAGTTTAAAATAATAGCAAAAAGTAATACTAAGTTTGCTAAAGAAATACAAAAGACTTATAAATTTCATTTTAAAAATAAATTAGAACTTAAAGTTTTAAAAGAAGTAGTTAATGATAATGATAATATTATTTTAAAAGAAAAAGTAGATAATCTATTAAAAGAAGTTAAAGATATTAAACCTAATAAATATATAATATTTGGATTAAAACAAATTGAAAATTCTTTAAATCAAATTGAAAACTTTTATACTATCTTAAAGTTATTTGAATATTGTCTTCATTATCGAGCTTTAAAGAATATTGTTGAGAAAGATTTAACTAATATGTCTGAGGTTGCTAAAGAAGAATTAAAGATACCTACTCTTGGTACTTGGATTAATTATCAAAAGATAAAGAATGCTAAAAATAAGAAGTATGATAATCCTGAAATAATTGAAGCTTTCAACCATATTGATGATTTATTTAAAGAAGAGCGAAAGTTTAAAGATAAAACAGTTTGCTTTTATCAAGATATTTGTACTTATTTAATCAAAGTTCGTAATAATATCTTAGTTCATGGAGTTTTAACTTATGATGTATCTACCTATTTAGTTGATGATTTATTTACTCTTACTAAAGAAATAATAACTTCATTTTTAAGTTTAAATATTACTATCAAGGAACATGATTTAATTCAAGGTTTATTTAATACTAGTTTTAAAGCTTTAGAAGAAAAGAAAAATGATTCTTATTTATATAGTTATGGTGCACTTGAAAATAAAGATTTATTACTAGAATATTTAGATTATAAAAATGGAAATATCTTAGTTAAATCTAGAGATAATAAAATTAAAATAGATGAGGTGAGAAAATGAAATTAACGAAAACTAATCAGATTATCTTATATACTTCTTTAATCTTAGAGTTTGTATTCCTAAATTATTTTTTATCCACAATTATGGGGATAACTATTTTTACAAGACTTTCATCATATATTAGAATTATTGTCATTGTTCTTGGATTTAACCTCATTTACTTTTTTTATCTTTTAGGTTCTAAAAAGGATAATAACTTTAAATTAATTATTACTTACCCTATTTTAGGTATTATTAAAGTTCTTTTAATCTATATTTTCTTAAATAAATATATTAGTACTTATAATACAATTATTTTCTTTAGTTTAGAATTATTTATTATCATTATTTTCTATATCTTATATCTTTTATTACCTAAAAAAGATAATCAAAGTTTAAAGATAATAAAGTTTAAAAGAAATCCTAATTTATTTAATTATATTTTAATAAAAGATAATTTACTTTCATCAACCTTTGATTTAAATAATAATTTAGAATATAGTATTAATAAAAAGAACTTTTATATAAAAGATAGTGAACTTAATAAATATCAAAGTAAAAAAGATATAATCTTAAAAAATACACTTGTTATTGTAAGTAAAAATCTAAAAGATTATGAATTATATAAAAATAAAGTTATCTATTTTATAGTTGTAAGTGATAATTCTAAACTAAGTTATAAAAATGGATTAAGAGTTATTTCTAAAGATATTAACTTATTAGAATATATTGAAAATTTATTAAGTATTGATAAATTAAATTATGTTCGAGAAGATTATTCTGATTTAGTAAGTAAATCAAAATATTATTTTCAAGAAAAGATGAAGTTAGAACATTCTAATTTACCTAATGATGATTTTTTATTAGAATTATATAAAAATGCTTATTTAACAGATTCAGCTTATCAAAGTATTTTAATTTTATTAAATTATATAGTTGCACTTTCTAAAATGGTTCTTTATTATTTATATAATAAGTACCATAATAATAATGAAGTTGTAAGAGAATTAGCAATTGATTCTATTCCGATTACTTCTAAAAATATTTATAAGTTAGTTAAAAAGGATGATTTAATTTATGATATTAAAACTGAAACTATAAAGTTAACTGATGAAGAAACTAATTATTTAAATTATATGGCTAATTTTTTAGGGGTTAAGTTAGAAGGAGATTCTATTAGTTTCTTAGGTTTATTTAAACTTATTAGACTATTAAGGAATAAAGTTGAAGCTCATGGTAGTATCAATGATAATAATGTTTATGTAGTTTGGTATTTATTTTATATCTTTACAAGTAAATTAAATTACTTTTTAAAAGTAAGTAGTATTCATTATGAAAGAAATAAAGAAAAAGTTTTAGTTTGGTATGATAATAGTGATAAAGTTAATTTAGGTGATTACTTATTATTTATTGATAATGAATTATGTTATATTTTTCCTAAACTTAGTAAAGATAAAACTCCTTATTTAGAAGATTCTGAAAAAACTTATTTAAATTATTTTAATGGTAATCAAAGATATAAACCTAGTATTGTTAAAGAAAGAGAATAAATAATTTTATACTCTTTCTTTAACTTTTTTTAGTTTATTAAAATATTCATCTTTAATATCAATAATTTTTTTGATACCATCATTTTTTCTAACTCCAAGATTAGATTTAATAAGTTTAATAATCATTGTTGTTAATACTTGTTTATCTTCCTTAGATATTTCTTCATATTTTTTTAGAATTTTAGGAATATTAGTTTTTAAATCAGCAGCTAGTTCTGAAAAGGTATTAGCATTAGTTGAATAAAATAAATCAAAGATAACATCAATAAATATTTTTCTTTGTTCATCGGTTGTTGTTTCAATCCAATTTGTTAAAGTTTTATCTATGGCTTCACTTGCTTTGGTATTTTCAGGAAGTTTAATAACATCATCTTTAAATACTTGCCAAGAAAAGATATCATGTTCTAAGATTCCTTTTTCAAGACTATAGACAATTGTTGTTTTTTCTTTATGATTTAAAACTCTTCCAATAATTGAATCTTGAGGAATATAAGTTTCTATTTTCTTTAGGATATCAGGATTTTCATATTTATCAATAATTTCTTTACTAAAACCTGGTCCATCATAGTTATATACTTTGGTAATTTTCATTTGGATTCTCTTAGGAGCAGTGATAGCTGCGAATATTGCAACATTACCTCCCTTGGAATGTCCTCCAATACGAATTTTTTTGGAAGGATATTTTAAAGATATTTTATGAAGATAATCTAATCCCTCAATTTGACAAGGAACGGTATCCATAAATCCCATATTAAAGTCTTCTTTCCAACCAATAATTGACATATCAGTTCCAAGATAAGAAATATATAATTCTTTAAGGGATAAGTGAATTGTGATTGCTCCGAATTGTTCTTCTCTTGCTTTATTATTATTTTCGACATAATCCGTTACTTTTAAATTTTTAAATCTTAAACTAGTACCTAAATTGGTAATTAATTCTTTATCTCCATTATATAAAAATTCGTTATCTGGAAAATCTTTCATTTTTAAAGAAATATTTCCAATTGTTTCTATTTTATTCATTTTTATTTTGCTAAATAGTAAATATGAAAATCTTGCTAAAATCATACTGTCTACTTCATTAAAGGGATAATCTTTTGAAATCTTAATATCCCCTCTCCATTTTAAATAATCATTTATATTTGCCATTTCTTCACCTATATTTTATACCTTTCTATTAATTCTTTGGCAACTTTTAATCCATCAATTGCTGATGACGTAATACCTCCAGCATATCCTGCCCCTTCGCCACAGGGAAATATTCCTTTGACACTTGCTTCGAAGTTTTCGCATCTTTCCATTCTAATTGGGGATGAAGTTCTTGTTTCAACTCCAGCTAAAATCGCATCATTTTGGTTAAATCCTGGGATTTTTTTACTAAATTCATCAATTGCTTCGATTAACGATTCTGTTATGTAATCTGGTAATATTTCTCTTAAGTTTGTTAAGGTATAATCTCCCTTAGTAATTGGGTTTATTAAACCAAGCGAAGTTGTTTTTTTATTTTCTTTAAAGTCTTTATATAATTGGATAGGAATTTTTCCAGCCCCTAATTTATAAGCTTTTTTCTCTAAATCTCTTTGATATTCCATTCCATCTAATATGTTTGAACCAAAGTCATCTTTAGAAATAGTAACAACAACGGCACTGTTTGAGTCTTCGGTATCTCTTTTTTTATTACTCATCCCGTTGACTACTAGTCCTTCGTTTTCACTTGATGCGTTTACAACATACCCTCCTGGACACATACAAAATGTATATACTCCACGCTTATTTCTTGCTTGATAAGTTAATTTATAACTAGCAGGACCTAAAACATCTTTAAATTTACCATATTGATTAGTATCAACCATATCTCTTTTATGCATTATCCGAACTCCAACGGCAAAGGGTTTGGAAGTAATTTCTAATTTGTCTTTTAAGATTAAGAAGGTATCTCTCGCACTATGACCAATTGCTAAGATTAAATTAGAACAAGGAATTATCTCTTTGTCGTTAACTTCAATTGATTCTAATTTATTATCTTTGATTATTAAATTAGTTAACTTCGTTTGATATAAAATCTCACCACCAAGTTTAAGAATATTATCACGCATATTCTTAATAATTTTTCTTAGTTCATCAGTTCCAATATGAGGGTTAGCAAGATATTTAATACTACTATCAGCTCCATTTTCAATAAATATTTCTAAAACTTTTTCTTTAAAATGTTCTTTATCTTTAATTAAAGTATTAAGTTTCCCATCCGAAAATGTCCCAGCTCCTCCTTCTCCGAATTGGACATTACTATCAAGGTCTAAAATATTAGAACTCCAAAACTTTTCAACATCAGAAATTCTTTCTTCAACTTTTTTACCTCTTTCAATTAGTAAAGGTTTATATCCATATTTGGAAAGTAGGTAGCCTGCAAATAACCCAGCTGGTCCCATACCAACGATAATTATTCTATTTTCTAATTTAATATTTCCTTTTTTAATCTTTAACTTTTCTGATTCAACTTTAATAATATCTTTATTTCTTTTTAAGACTTTATCTTCATTATCTATATTAATATCAAGTTCATAAACAAAATAAATATCATTTTTATCTCTAGCATCAATTGATTTTTTAACTATTTTAATATTTTTAATATCATCTTTATTTACTTTTAATATTTTACTAACCTTTATAACTAAATTATCATAGTTATCTTCTAATACTTTTATTTTAACTTGTCTTACTCTAATCATTATCTTACCTCAAGCGCGCTCATGATAGCAAATCCTAAATTATAGCCACCACAGATACCATCAACATCTAATAACTCTCCAACTATATATAAACCCTTTACTTTCTTTGACTCCATTGTCTTTAAATTAACCTCATTTAAAGTTAGACCTCCTGTTACTACCTGGGCTTCATCTAATTTAGAACTAGAAGTTGGAATAAATTCAAAGTTTGTTAACTCTTTAATTATTTTATCTTTAGGTGCCATTTTCCATTTAAGATTATCATTTAATTTTAATTTTTTATATATTAAATTAACTATTTTATAATTCAAAAATCCTTCTAAAATACTTCTTAAATTATAATTTGTTTCTTTTTCTTTCTTATCTAAAAACTCTAAGACTTTATCTTTTTCAATAAAAGGCATGAAATTAATATAAATTACTTCCTTTTTATTTTGATTTAATCCTCTTACAACATCCCCACTTAAATTAAATAAACAAATGCCACTTAAACCATTTTCTAAGAATAATAACTCTCCATGTTCTTCTTTAATTAGTTTATTATCTTCAACTAAAGATAAATTAACTTCACTTTTAACTCCTTTTAATTCTTTAAAGTTATAGTTTCCATATAATTTACAAAGCGATGGTAAAACTTTATTAACTTTATGATTAAAACTTTCTAATATTTTATAACCCATACCATCACTTCCGGTTTTAGAGTAACTTGCACCACCCATGGCTAAGACTACTTTATTTGTTTGATATATTCCTTTATTAGTATAAATAATAAAGTTATCTTTCTTTTCAATTTTTTCTACTAAAGAGTCAAAGATAATATTAACATTTAATTTATTTAAGGTTGTAACTAAAGCATTTAAAACTGTAACAGATTGATTTGTAAAAGGATAATAATAACCATTTATATTTTTAGGTATTACTCCAATAGACTTAATAAATTCTAATACTTTATCTTGATTATTAATTAAAAATTCTTGAAATAATTCTTTATTACTTGCATGATAACAATCTATATTTACATTTTGATTCCAAAAGTTACATCTCGAGTTACCAGTTAATAATAACTTTTTACCTAATTTATTATTTCTTTCTAAAATCGTTACTTTACATCCATTTCTTGCTAGATTAATAGCTGCAACCATTCCAGCAACTCCTCCTCCAATTATAATATAATCCATCTTTCCACCTCAACAACTATATTATATCTAAAAAAAGAAAAATTTTAAATAATATTAAAAAAAAATTAGAATATTTCATCTAATTTTTAATCTGTAACATTTATAAAATCTAAATTAACAATATTAAAGTTACTAGCAAAATCTATATTAGATTATCTGGCTTATCCAGGATTAATCGCATCTATATATACTAATATTTTTCTGTATCTCTTGAATTATATGGATATATACTAGTCATTTTAGCATGTGAAATTGAGCAAATAATTCTAACCATATCCTCTTCCATTAAATCTTTAACTCATTTCCCTTTATTTTATAAACATAATTTTAACGAATATTTTCATTATACATATTTCCATTTATATCTATAAACATAGGCGATGCTGAATCTGAACAAATTTCATTGCCACAAACAGAAACCGTACCATCTTGGAATCCTATAATATTCTTATATCCTCCAATATTATTTTGAATATCTAAATTATTTTTATCAAAAGTTAATTTATTATTCGTTGGAGTTAAAAATACTCCTCTTGCACAACTAACAGTTCCGTCTTCTTTAATAAAATATAAAGTCTTTTCTCCACCATTACCTGAATGTAGAAAATCAAAATCTAAAACATTAGTTGCTATTGTTTCTTTAGAATTTTCATTAGAATAATATAAATTACCATCCTTATCTAAAGTAATTTCTGAAGTATTTCTTACAAAATATGCTTTATCTTTAACCTCAGCATAATAATTTTCTCTTGCTTTAATAAAATTTTCTTTAAAATTATCATAACTATTTTCACTAATAGTATTTCCATTATTATCTTGAGTATTATTAGTATCTTGTTCTGAATTATCATCTGCATAATTGTTATTACTATCTTGAATATTACTATCAGATTCTTTTATAAACTTATCATAAACTAAAAATCCTCCTAATACACAAGTTAAAATTAAAAATACTATAAATAAATATTTAAAAACATTACTTTTCTCTTCCATTTTATTCCTCCATAATTATAATATCCCTATTTACAACTTTATTCAAGATTTTTTTAAAATTTACAAATAAAATACTTCTTATTTACATATTTTTTTGTAAACTAAAAAAGACTAGCTAACTAATCTTTTAAATCTAATATCTCTAAATTTAAAGTTAAAATGTCACTATAAGTAAAAGATTTAATTCTTTCATTATCCCCAATTGTTTTAATTGTAAAGATAAAGTTATAAGTATTTTCAATGCAACCTTCAAATTCTTCAATTTGATTTCTAGCTCCATTAAATCTAAAATGTAAAGGTTTACCAATTTCTTTTTCTAAATCATTTTTAATCTTTGATATCATCTTGGATACCCCACATACATTGTTCCATTGGTTATAATTCCTCCAATACCTTTAGAACCATATTTAGTTTTTTCAAGAATACCTATTAAATCAATGGGTTTATTTTTATCACTTAAAGCAACACTTGAGGCAATAATGGCTGGGTCTAGAGCATGAATATTTATTCTCTTAGGACTACTTGCAAAATTAGCACCAGCTTTAATTAACTCTTCATAGTTTGATTGACAAGCACCAGCTATGATTATTAATCTATCATGGTCATCATATTTTCTAGCTTCCTTAACACTTTTAATGAAATTAGTTGTATTTTTATAATTATCATTATCATCTAAGTTACCTAATTTTTTATAATAAGCATCATGTCCTGTTATAACTAAGATATCAGGATTATATTCTTCCAATAATTTTTTAATATTACTACTTACTTCATCTTCCTTAATCTTAATTCCAATAGCTTTAACGTGAACATTTTTATAAAAATCCATACATCTTTCAAGGTATTCTTCATCTGAATCAATATGTAAAACCTTTCCGGGCAAATAGAAATATTCATTTCTATCTAAATTAACTTGAAATCTGTCTAAGAAAACTTGGTCATCTTTTATATTTTTATTAACTTCAACTTTCTTTAAATCAGAAACTTCGGCATCTGCTAAAAGTCTAATATTAACACCCTTCAAAACAGCTATTCCAGAGTCAATATCAAGTATCTTGAAAACTGTATCGTTGTCATAGGAATTTCTTGTTACTAAATCTCCAATATTAAACGGCATATAATCATCTCCATGAAATTATATGCTAACTTTTATATTTTAGAATAATTATATTTTTACAAAAGTGTGATTATTTTTTAAAAACCGAAGCTCAAGTTAGCAATTTTATTGACTAAACTCGACAAAAAAAAGTATAATATATTCAAAGAAAGGAGTGAAAATATATGGCAGAAGCTTTTAGAGAAATAGTAGAAACATCTTTTGGGTATAGCCTAAATAACGTATCTGATACCATAATTATTTTAATGGGAATAATTTTAACTTTAATTGCAGTTGTATCTATATTTGCTTTTATCGTTCAAATTGTTTTAGCTATTAAATATCATAAGTACAATAAAAAACAAAACAGCATAGATATGACAGGTGAAAAAATTGCTAGACAAATACTAGATGAAAATGAACTAGAACACATAAAAGTTAAATCAAGTGGTTCTATACTTTTTGGAAATAGTTATAGTCATTTCTTCAAGAAGGTAAGATTAAGACGATTAACTTGGAAGAAAAAGTCCGTATCTTCCTTAGCTATGGCAGCTCAGAAGTCTTGCTTAGCTATTCTTGATAAAGAAAATGATCCTGATATGAAATCAAGAATTAAATTAACACCTATTATCTATTTTGGACCATTGGCATTTATTCCACTTATCATCATAGGTGTATTAATCGATATTCTAATTATGAAAAGTCAGAATTTAACATTTACAATGATATTCGCATCTTTAGGCTTAGTTTTATATTTAGTTTCATTTGTGATGTCAATCAAGGTATTAAAAACTGAAATTAAAGCTCAAAATAAAGCTTATGAAGTTTTAAAAGATAGCAAAATGGCAACAGATGAAGAATTAAAAATGCTAAAGAAATTATATAAATTATATAACATTCAATATGTAAATGATATGATTGTTTCCTTACTAGAGCTTATTTATAGAATCCTACAAATTATAGCCATTATACAAAATAATAATTCCAATAATTAGAATAATTTATCATAAAGACAAAATTAAAGGGACTATTGAGAAATTAAGTAATCGAAATTCTCAACAGTCTTTTTTTATTTTAGAATAACTATATCTTTACAAAAGTGTGATTATTTTTAAGAAAATCCTTGCAAAAGTGTGAGAAAAACTGTTATTTTGTTTGCAAAAGTGTGATATAATATAGATAGAGGTGATTAAATGAAAAGATTTATAACTGAAAAATTATTAGAATGGAAAGAAAGTAAAGACAGAAAACCTTTAATTTTAAGAGGTGCTAGACAAGTTGGAAAGACATATATTTTAAAAGAATTTGGTGAAAATAATTATGAAAATGTTGCTTATTTTAATTTTGACCATGATGATGGTTTAGCAAACTTATTTTTAAATACTAAAGACCCTAAAAGATTAATTGAACAATTATCTTTAGCTAGTGGAATGAAAATTAATCCTCTTACGACTTTAATTATTTTTGATGAAATTCAAGAATGTCCAAATGCTTTAAATTCTTTAAAATATTTTTGTGAAGAAGCAAATGATTATCATATTGCCTGTGCTGGTTCTCTTCTTGGAATAAAACTTTCTAAAACTTCATTTCCCGTTGGCAAAGTAGATTTTCTTTATATGTATCCTATGACTTTCAGTGAATTTTTGATTGCTATTAATAAAGAAAATCTGGTTGAGTTTATGAAATCACTAAAAGAAATTAAAGAAATACCTAAAATCTTTGAAGATGAGTTGATTGAAAAATTAAAAACTTATTTTATTGTTGGAGGAATGCCCGAAGTAGTTTATAGTTGGGCTAATGATAAAGACATATCAAAGGTTAATAAAATTCAAAAGAATATATTAGACTCTTATGAAAGTGATTTTTCTAAACATGTTGAAAGTTCTGAAGCTAATAAAATTTCTTTAATTTGGAATGGAATACCATCTGAACTTGCAAGAGAAAATAAAAAGTTTGTTTATCAAGTAATAAAAGAAGGTGCAAGGGCTAGAGAATATGAAGGTGCTCTTAATTGGCTAAAAGATGCAAATTTAATTAACAAATGTTATTTAGTAAATAAATGTTCCTTTCCTTTAAAAGGTTATCAAGATTTAAATGCTTATAAAATTTATATGAATGATATTGGACTTCTCAGAAGAATGTCTAATTTAGATAGTAGTATTATTTTAGAAAATAATAAATTGTTTGAAGAATTTAAAGGAACATTCACCGAAAACTATGTTGCTAATACTTTAAGTTATATGTTAGAAGAAGCTCCTAATTATTATAAAATTGATAGATATATAGTTGATTTTGTAATTGAAAGAAAAAATACAATTATTCCAATTGAAGTAAAATCCAATAAAAGTACTAATAATAATAGTTTAAGTAAATATAATTCTAATCATGACAATGAAATTTCATTTAGATTTTCTTTAAATAATTTACATAAAGATGGTAAAATTGTTAATATTCCTCTTTACTTAATTGAATATATTGATAATTTAAACTTATATTAAAATAGCATAAACTTAATCTATGCTATTTTTTTAAAGTATTCGCAAGTTCAACAAATATTTCTAAACATAATTCCTCTGCTCTTACTGTTAAGTCATAATTATACTTATTTAATACTTCTAAAACTTTATTTAAATCATAACTTTTTAAATTATTTCTAATATTTTTTCTTTTATATTTAAAAGCATCATGTAATAACTTATTAAAAAATTCTTCATCTTTTAAGGGTAAACATTTATCCTTTTTAATAAGTGATATAACCATACTATCAACATTTGGTTTAGGAGTGAATGAATTACGTGATACAATAAATTCTTTCTTTATATCAAAATAATAATTTAAATAAACAGTTAAAGAATTATATTCCCGCATTCCAGGCTTGGCATTAAATCTTTCCCCTACTTCTTTTTGCACCATAACCGTTATATATTTAAAATCAAGATTAGAAGTAATTACTTTTTCAATAATTGGAGTTGTTATATAATAAGGAAGATTAGCAACTAAATATAAGTTATCATATTTATAAATTTTTAAATCTGCATTTATATCACTTTTCAAAAAATCATTGAAAATTATTCGAACATTTGAACATTCTTTTAAAGAATCATCTAAAATACTTTCTAATCTAGTATCTATTTCGTAACATAAAACTTGACTGGCAACTTTAGCTAACTCTCGAGTTAAATTACCACTTCCTGGTCCTACTTCAATCACTAAAGAATTATCTTTAAAAGGAACACAGTTAACTATTCTTGTTAATACATTTTTATCATTTAAGAAATTTTGTCCTAAGGATTTTTTATAATTAAAGTCTTGCATAATATCAGTCCTTTCCTATTAATTATATCATAGAACTCCTAAAAGAGATATTTTTTTTAACTATTACATAATATTATATAAAAGGTGATTAAATGAAAAAAGGTATGATTATTTTGATTATATTAATTATTATAGTGTCTTTTTTATGTATTTTAAAGAATAACAAAAAAGAAAAAGTAAAAAAAGAAGATAATCCTTATCAAGAATTTAAGTTTTATAAAAAAGATTATTTAGAAAGATATAAGAACTATCAATTAGATTATCCTAGTTTAAGTTATAAAGATATTGTTTTAAGAGTTAATATGAATCTTGATAATAGTTTTTATACTAATACTAAAGAAATTACAGAGTTTAATCCTTTAATGCTTGTTAATAAATATAATTATGTAACTAAGGATTTTAAAGTACCAACTTTAGTTTCGGTTCCGGAATTTGCAAAGAAAGGAATGATGCTTGATAAAGATACTAAAGATGCTTTTATTAAAATGGCAAGAGATGCTAAAGATAAAGGATTAAATTTAAGAGCTATTTCTACTTATAGAACTTATGATTACCAAGCTAATCTTTATTCTAATTATGCTAAAAGTGATGGTGTTAATAACGCAGATACTTATTCTGCAAGACCTGGTTTTTCTGAACATCATACAGGACTTGCTATTGATATTGATAATATAACAAAAGTTTACACTGATTTTATAGATACAAAAGAATTTAAATGGATGATGGAAAATGCTCATAAGTATGGTTTTATTTTAAGATATCCAAGTGATAAAGAAAACATAACTGGTTATATCTATGAACCTTGGCATTATAGATATGTAGGAGTTAAAGTTGCAACTTACATCAAAGAACATAATCTATCTTTTGAAGAATATTACTATGAGTTTTTAGACAAATAAAGATAAGCTATCATAACTTATCTAAAATTTTTCATAATATGTACTTTTACCACCATCGATTTTTTTTAAAATGGATTTATCAACATAAGAATTTAATTTTCTAATAGCACTAGATTTACTACAATTAAGTATATCTTGAACATTTTCTCTAGTTATTTTCCCATTTTCTTTAACATAGTCAATTACCGAATCATCATTATCATCATTATATTCTAATTTAGGAAATCTAATAAAGAAACTATTATCAACCGATTCAATTTCTACTTGTTTTTTTTGATTTTTATATCTAGCAAGTATTCTAGGTATCCCTGAACCATAGGCTTCAACTAATCCTAATCTATGAAAAATTGATGCTAACTTAGGATTTCTAGTAGCTGAATTTCCTCTTTTAATTGAATCTATTGTTAGTCCACCAACTAAGCCACCTATATTAGATATTTCTATACTATTTTCATATATGTTAATTAATGTACTTCCATAAACACTATAATCACGATGAATTATAGAATTTAAAAGACTTTCACGAATAGTTTCTAAACTATATTCTGGTCTTTCTACCCTTTCCATTCCAACTATCTTAGCTGGTACTTTAATTACTAATTTCAAAAATCTTTCTACCTCTTCTAATTGCTCAAAAATACTTCCCTCTTCTATTTCTTTTCTATCTAAAAATTCAACTTTATCATCACCCTTATATATAGCAATCTTAATAGGAAAGTTATTTTGGTCACTTACAATATAAGCAAGATTAGTATACTTATTATCATCATTTATAAGTCCCATATTTTTCATCTTTATATTATTTAATTCTATATCTTGATTTTTAAATTCTCGTTCTAAAGCCTTAAAAGTTAAATCTTGATTAATACTTATATTATCTTCAAATTTGACATTAGTATCTTCCATAATCATTTTCACTATTTCATCTCTTGTTGCCATTCTATTAGTAGCACCAAGTCTAACATAAACACCTTCAGGTGTTATTCCTTTACTCTTTAAATAATATGGTCTATTTGTACCTTTTAAAACTTTTATAACTATAACTTCTTTTTCAAGTTCTTTTATAATTGATAATGATAAATTAAAGGTTAAATTTGGGGCAATATTATCTGATATGTAATTACTTAATTTATCAAGTTCTTCTTTTGCATTAGGAAGTCCAACTAAATTACCATCATCATCATAACCTATATAAATTGTTCCTCCTTTAGTATTAGCCAAAGCAATTATTTCTTTACATATTTTGGGATTTAATTCCCTTTTTAATTCTAAAGTATCACTTTCTTTAAACATATCTCATCCCTCCATTTATATTATAGTACATTTTCTAAATTTTATCAATCCTTTCGAACCACTTTCGTTCCATCTTACGAACCACATTTCTTTTAAACGTTTGTAAATCCTTATAAATAATGGTTTTCATTAGTTTCCTTTCGAGCCAACATTCGCTTCATTACTTTAAATTCATTAATTAGAAAGTAAATATTACTCTAAATAACAAAATATATTTCCAATAATTGATACTTAAAATGTCAAAAAAAAAGAAATGCTTATTATTAAACTATTTCTTTAATACTTTGGTTTTAGGTTTAATTTCCTCTTCATAATTTATATTTGGAGTTATCGTTTTTGTATTTGCAATAACTTTAGGAGTCTCTTTAGAATCTATTATTTTTTCTTTTTCTTTTTCTCTATTTTCAAATTCAGTTACAATTAAATTTAATCTATTATTTGCATCTTTATAATTAGAAGAACTCTTAATAACTATATTTCCTTCGATTAACCAAGCTATAAAATAAATTGCAATCAAATAATAAATGGAAGTTGCACTAGTAGTAAGTCCTAATCCAAGAATAGAAGCCATAATTGTAAGAAGACCGGATATTCCATATTTTAAAGTAGGTACTTTATTGTGTTTTTTATTATTTATTTTTAAATTTTCTCTTAAATTTTTAACTTCATCAAGATTAAAGTCTTTATCGTATCTAATATAATCAATATAGAAAATATCATTTTTTAGTTTTTTAGTATTATAATTAGAAAGTCTTATAAAAGTTAAAAAATTAGGTAATAAAAGAGAAATTATATTTATTAATCCTAAAGGAGGATATCCAATACTTACTAGTAAAGTTAAAATTGAAACTGGAAAACTTGCAAGGATTAATTTATCGATTAGTTCATCTTTTTTTGTATTCTTAGTTATATTCATATTTATTTCATTTATTTTTGCTTTTAATTTATTCATTTAAACCACCTGAGAATTATAATAGCACTAGTGTCTAAAAAAGACAAGTAACTTTACATAACTTGTCTAATCTTTTGGTCTAAAGAATAATGAGAATATAAAGGCAAAGAAGATAGCTGAGGTAATACCTGATGCTGTTAAATCAAAGACACCCATGGCAAGTCCCATATACCCAACTTCACTGGCTCTGACTAACCCTCCATGAATTAATAAATGTCCAAATGAAGTAATAGGAACTAAGGCTCCAGCTCCAACATGAGCAACAATTAAATCGTAGATATCAAAGATATCAAGAGCTGCTCCAATTATAACAAATAAACTAGTAATATGACCAGGAGTTAGTTTTGTATTATCTAAGATAAGTTCAGCAATTAAGCAAACTGCTCCTGCGAATAAAAACGAATATATATATATCATAAGTCACTCTCCAAACTTACTGCATGGGCTATACTTAAAATATTTTCTTTTTGAAATACCATCGTTGGATTAAATAAAGCTCCCGTTGCTACATATAAAACTCTTTTTAATTCTTTATTTTCAAGTTTTTTAATTATATCTGAATAAACTACTAAAGCGCTACAAACAGGTCCTGAACCTCCTGCTTGAACATCTTTTTGTTTATCTAAATCATATAACATAACACCACAATCATTGTATTTATTTTGTAAATCAATATTATATTCTTTCTTTAAGTAATCTCTTAAAATTTCTTTACCATATACTCCTAAATCACCAGTTAAAATTAAATCATAATCATCAATTGTTCTATCTAAATCACTTAAGTGTTTATAAATTGTCTGGGCGGCTGCAGGTGCCATGACACTTCCCATATTAAGTGGGTCATTTTGAGCAAAGTCAACAGGTGTTCCAATAGTTGATGCTTCAATTCTAACTTTACTTTTAGAGTCCGTTAACAAACAACTTGCTCCTCCCGTTGCTGTGAAAGTAGCAGTTCCAGGCTTAGGAGCACCATATTCAGTTGGATTTCTAAATTGTTTTTCAGCAACCATATTATGACTACTAACGCTTACCATAACATTATCGCATGTCTTACTTTCGATTAAATTGGCTCCGATTATTAAACCTTCTGTATTAGTAGCACAGGCACTAAAAATTCCTAAGAAAGGTCTTTCAAGTTCTCTTGCCGCATAGCAACTAGCTGTTATTTGATTTTGTAAGTCTCCGGCTATAAAAACATCAACATCTGACTTTTCTTTCTTCGATTTTTTTAAAACTAAGTCTATACTATCACTCATCAATTTTACTTCCGCAGATTCTAAACTATCTTTATTAAAATACATATCTGTATACTTCTTATCAAATCTTTTAGCAAGAGGTCCTTTGGTCTCATATGGTCCAACTACTGTTGCAACATTTTCTATATAAACATTTTTATATTTTGTTGTCATCTTAAGCCCCTCCCATGATAATTAATCTTAAAAAGCCAAAGATATAGGCTGATACTACTCCATATATTATAACGGTTCCAGCTAACTTAAACATATTAGCGCCCAACCCTGTTACAAATCCTTCCTTTTTATACTCAATCGCAGCACTTGTCATTGAATGAGCAAATCCGGTAATTGGAATAATAAGACCACATCTAGCAAATTTAACCCATTTATCAAAAAATCCTAAAGCTGTAAATAAACTTGCCAAGAAGATAAGGGTTACTATCATGAATACTGACGCATCACTTGAAGATAATCCTAAGTAATATGAATAAAACTCAACCAATAATTGACCAAGAACTCCCATTAAACCACCAACTACAAAAGCAATAAAAGCATATTGACCTCTTTTTTCTTTAGGTTTATGTTCCATTACTAATTTGTTATATAATTTCTTTTCCATACCATTCACCACTTTTATTATTTACTAAAATGGTAATTTTATACAAAAAAAGAATTAGATATCACTCTAACTCTTCATTTCTATTATCATTTACTTATTTTATTGATTATATAATCATTATCTTTAACTTCTAAAATAATTGTATAAGTATTATTTTCAGTTGTTGAAAATCTTTGAGTTTCAATATTACATGTTACAGTAACCTCATTATCATTAATATCTATGTTATTAACTACAGGTTTTTTATGAATAACTTCACCTTCTTCATAAAGTCCAAGTGCTAAAGTAGATTTATATTTACCATTTTCATATGTAAAAGCATTGTCATCACTTGTATTATACACAAAATTATCTAAATTAAAATACTTTTTAGCATATTCTTTAACATCAGTATCAGAAAACACATAATTATTATTTTCTAATTCATATTTATTTAAAGATAATAACATTCTAATAATTCTAATAAAATCACCATATTCAGAATGTCCATATGCTGCAACTTCCTCAATGTTATTATAAGATTTTTCTGAATCTCCTACCATTAATGCTAAAAATTCTTCAATTTTTTCTTTAGTAATATTTTCATTTGAAGGATTTTTTTCTGAATTATTATCATCTTCATTATTACTATTTTCATTATTTGGAGTATTTTCAGTAACTTCATTATTAGGAACATCTTTTTCTATAACTTTATCATATACAATATAAGCTATTAACAAGATAATTATTACTATTAAAACTCCTATTATAATATTTTTTAAATTATTTTTCTCTTCCATTAGTTTTCCTCTCCAGTCTCACTTTCATTATTATTTTCTTCTTTAACATCACTTGCTGTTAAAATTGTAAAGCCATTATCTGATTTACGTAATTTTAATTCACGCTTTTTTGTATAACAATCATCACTCTTATCTTCACAAGTTTTATCTAATTCCATAACTCCATAAGTAACAATTATTTCACTATCAGATACAATGTTAACATCATCAAGAACACAATTTTGAATAGGGTCTAGATTAGTATTTGAAACTTCAACATAATAGTTTTCTTCATCACTTGTAAAATTGAAAACTTCTTTACTAAAATCAATTTTAGTAACATCAATTATAGATGCAGGTATTCCAAAATAATTTCGCATAAATGTATCAGCATCAGCACTTGGCATTGTATACTTAGTAGTATACTTACTATCACTTAGTTTTTCACCTTCACCATGATTATATAAGTAAACAAAACTCCAACCAAATACATCACTCATACTAACTGGGTCTGCTGCTCCTAAATCAAAATCAGCATTATAATCTGTAAAATATTCAATTAACTTAGAATTATCAGTTAAAAAGTTTTTAACATCTGTATCAGTTACAGAAATACTTGGTCCATCACTATTTTCACCACTATCATTATTATCAACTGGTGGATTTGGTTCTGGTTTAGAACTTAATAAACTAATAGTTCCATATGCTATAAAAGCAACTCCTGCAACAAAAGCAATTATTCCAATTAAAAGCCCTTTATTATCCTTTTTTTCTTCCATATCTACTACTCTCCTTTACTATAATAAGTATACAATAAAATTAATTAAAATACAATCTTTTTTTATTATTTTTTTTGGGAATTAAATTAATAAATATATAACTTTATTATGCAATTAAAAGAAAAATTATTATTTTAAATTACTTAAATCTATTTTCTTATTAGAAAAAATAATATATAATAAATGTATTAAATGATTAATATTCGGATAAAATTAATTATAACGGAGGAATTATGAAATATTTAAAGTTTTGTTTATTATTATTTTTAGTTGTTGGTTGTACTAAAAAGGAAGTTATTTATGAAGATAATAGTAATGATTATTTGGAATTAAAGAATAATATTATTGAAGTATATGATGATATTAAGTTAAATGATATTGTTAATATTAAAAATAAAGATATTAAAGTAAGTAATTTAGATACTAAGATAGATACTGATAAGTTAGGTAAAAAAGAAATAAAAGTATATTATACTAATAATGATAAAAAATATGTTTATAAAGATAATATTGAAATTAAAGATACTACTCCTCCACTTGTTTTTAGTGGTACTGTAAAAAGTGTTCCTCTTAATTATGATAAAGATTTATGTAATTTAATTAGTTATGGAGATAATTATACTGGAGATATTGATTGTAAAATTGAAGGTAATTATGATTTAAGTAAATTAGGAAGTTATAAACTTATTTATACTTTAAAAGATAGTAGTAATAATAGTAAGGTTCTTGATGTTACTTTAAATGTTGTAAAGAAAAGTAATACTTCTACTACTTCTAAAAGAAAAACAGTTTATTTTAAAGATGTCTATAAAGAACATAAGAAAGATAATACAGAAATAGGTCTTGATATTTCCAGATGGCAAGAAGATATTGATTTTAAAAAGGTAAAGGAAGCTGGGGCTACTTTTGTTTTGATGCGACTTGGAGTTCAATCAACAAATAGGGAATTAAGTGTTGATACTTATTATAAAGAAAATATTAAAAAAGCAAAAGAAGTCGGTCTTAAAGTTGGAGTTTATTTATATAGTATTGCAACTTCTAAGAAAGAAGCCATTAATCAAGCAGATTTTGTTCTTGATACTTTAGGTGATGAAAAATTAGACTTACCTATTGTCTTTGACTGGGAAAGTTGGGAAAATTGGAATACTTTTAAAATTAGTTTTCATGAAATTAATGAAATAGCTAAGTCATTTATTGAACGAGTACAAGAAAAAGGTTATCAAGGTATGCTTTATAGTAGTAAGTTTTATCTTGAGACTATTTGGTCTTTAAAAGATTATCCTGTTTGGCTTGCTCATTATACAACTAAAACTGATTATAAAGGTAATTATCAAATTTGGCAACTTTGTAATACCGGAAGAATTGATGGAGTTAAGGGAGATGTTGACATTGATATTCTTTATAAATAATAAACTTAAAGATTTTTCTTAATATCATTTACTTCTTTTTCTAAGGCTTTTAACATTTTTTCTAGCATTCTTAAAGTATCTTGATTATTAAATTTAGTTTCCCCGTTTCTCTCAGTTACAACTGCAGCATAGTATGCATTCGTGGATACAAGTTGACCTACTAACATTAACCAGTTACCAAGAGCATTTTGTTCATTGGCTGTCATATCATCAATTAATAAATACCCTACGATAACAGCACTTAAAGAAAATAATTCAGGGGTAGTATTAGGAATTAATCTCATAAACCACTTCCATTTAATTAATTATATGTTTAAAAATAAAAAACTCTAACATAATAAAAATGAAAGGAGACATATGGAAAAATATATGGAAGTACCAAATATTATAACAGGTAAAGATTTAGATTATTTAAGTGATATGTTTGAATGGAATATTGGTGTTCTTAAAAATACAAATGCTAGTATTCCTAAAGTTCAAGATGAAGAAATTACAAGTATCTTAAAAAAATCTTGTAAATTATTTGATGAAAATTTGCATACTATTTTAAATTTATTAGGAGGCTTTAATGGGGAAGAAAATTGAAAATAAAGAAGTAAAAGTTCCAAAAGGAATGGAATTAAATGAAAAAGATTATTTAAATAGTTTACTTTCATCTCTTAAAGATATGGAAAAGAATTATGTAATTGCAATGACTGAAGCGAGCTCCGAACATTTATATAAAGCCCACCTTGATACATTCCTTAAACTATCTAATTTACAACGAGAAGTATACGAATTAATGTTTAGGAAGGGTTGGTATAAATTAGAAACCGAGGAAAGTCAAAAAATAACTGAAAAACTTACTACTCTAACTCAAGAATTAAATGATTTAAAAAATTAAAACTTCTATTTTTCAAGAAGTTTTTTTATATTTAAAGAAGCATTATAAATTTCATTTTTACTATATTTATCTTTATATTCTAAAGAAAGTAATTTAATCGCATCTTTCATAGTACATTTTTCTTTAAGCATTTTATCAATTAATAATCCCTCAATTGAAGTTTCGCATTCCTTTTTCTTAGTTTCTTGAACATTTTTAGAAACAACTAAAACATATTCTCCTAATTCATGATTAGGATTTTCTTCAAGTTCTTTAATTACTTGAGAGACATTTCCATAGTATTTTCGTTCAAACTTTTTAGTTAAATCATTTACTAAAACTATATAAGGATTATCTAAAGTTTCTTTGATATTTTCTAATGTTTCGACAATTCTTTTAGGTGATTCATAAAAGACTAAAGTTGCAATATCATTTTCTTTTATTTTTAATAATTCTTTTCTTTGTAAACTATTCTTTCTTTCTAAGAAGCCATAGAAAGCAAAGTTACTTAAAGGAAGTCCTGATAAAGTTAAAGCTGTAATTACCGCAGATGCTCCAGGAATTGAATAAATTTCTATTTCCTCATTAATTGCATCACGAACTAAAATACTACCAGGGTCTGAAATACAAGGAGTTCCAGCATCGGTTATCAAGGCTATATTAAGTCCACTTTTTAGCTTATTGATAACATCTCTACTCTTTTCTATTTCATTAAATTTATGATATGACTCTAACTTAGTTTTTATTTCATAATGATTTAATAAAGGTTTAGAAGTTCTTGTATCTTCACATAAAATTAAATCAACACTTTTTAATACTTCAATTGCTCTATTGGTAATATCTCCTAAATTACCAATAGGAGTTGCAACTATATATAAAATTCCCATTCTATCACCACAAGGTATATTATATCAAAAAAAGAACAATAATACAAATTACTATTCTTCTCTAGTAGCTGCCCAACTTGGATTGGGCAATGTGTCTTCTATTATTTCGTTTAACCTACAAGGATAGGTCGCCGAAGCTAGGCTCTATACTAATTCCCGTCATTAAAATTGTATCAAATTTCAACTACAAAGTCAAGCATTTTTAAACTCTTTCAACGTCTAGATATACATCTATACCATTTAAATTAGTTATATCATCGACTTTTTTTTCTTTAATTAAAGTATCACATAAAGTTTCTTTCTTAATAAAGTCAATAAACTTATCTAATTTAGCAAGTAAATCAGTATCACTATAATAATAAATATAAATTCTATCTGTTATATTAAACTCTTTATTCTTTCTTAATTGTTGAACTTTACTAACTAATTCTCGAGCAATTCCTTCATTAATTAGTTCAGGAGTTAAAGTTGTATTTAAGATAATAAATAAGTTATTATTAATACCTGTGTTGTATCCTTCTTTTGAATTAACTCTTATATCTAACATTTCCGCGTCTATTTCATAATCTTTATTATCTAGGGTAATTGAAATAGTTTCTCCTTGATTTAATTTATTAATTGTTTCTTTATCAAGATTTTTTAAATATTCTTGGAAGTTTTTAATACTTGAACCAAATAATTTTCCACATACTTTAAAGTTTGGTTTAATTTCATAATTAATATACTTATCTAAATCATTTTCAAAGTTAATTTCTTTAACATTTAATTCTTCTTTAATTAAATCAGTTAAGTCTCCGATTATACTTTCAAGTTTAGAATCAAGGATTACTTCACTTAATGGTTCCCGAACCTTTATCTTAACATCTTCTCTTACTTTTCTTCCTAAAGAAATTAGGTCTCTCACGGTATCCATTTTTTCTTCTATCTTAAGGTCAATTTGAGCTTCATTGTATTTAGGAAAACTTGCTAAGTGAACAGATTCTTCATCGGTTAGTTTAGTGTATAAATTTTCAGAGACAAATGGAACAATTGGTGCTATCATTTTAGAAAGTCCAACTAAAACATCGTATGTCGTTTTATAAACAGCCTTTTTACTATTATCAAGACTACTTGCCCAGAATCTATTCCTATTTCTTCTTATATACCAATTAGATAAATCATCAGATACAAAGGTAACTAAAGCTTTAACGACTTTATTTAAATCATATTCATCATAACTTTCCGTTACATATTTTAATAATTTATTATATTTTGATAATAACCATTTATCTATTTCTTCTAAATCATTATAGTTAACTTCAAATTCTCTTGGGTCTAGTTTATCAATGTTCGCATAGGTTTGGAAGAAAGTATAAGTATTTAGAAGAGGATTAAAGAATTTAGAATATACTTCTTTTAAGCCTTCTTCATCAAATTTTAAAGGCGTCCAAACGGGAGATACATATGGAAGATAAAATCTAACTGTATCGGCTCCATATTTTTCAATAGTTGTAAATGGTTCAACAATGTTTCCTTTTGATTTACTCATCTTTTTACCATCTTTATCAAGAAGTAAGTCATTTACTAAGACATTCTTGTAAGGGGAAACTCCTTTTAAGAAAACAGAGATAACAAGAAGCGAATAGAACCATCCTCTTGTTTGGTCAATTCCTTCACAGATAAAGTCAGCTGGAAATTGAGACTCCCATAATTCTTGATTTTCAAATGGATAGTGATATTGTGCAAATGGCATTGAACCTGAATCAAACCAACAATCAATTACATCTGAAACTCTATTCATTGTTTTACCACACTTTGGACATTTTATATGAATATCATCAACATATGGACGATGTAATTCAATAGTTTCATCGATTTTTTCAATAGCTTTTTCCACTAATTCTTTCCTTGAACCAATCATTTCATCATGACCACATTCACACCTCCAAAGAGGAAGTGGCGTTCCCCAATATCTACTTCTGGATATTGCCCAATCATTTAAATTTTCAAGCCAATTACCAAATCTTTTTTCTCCAACATAAGCAGGATACCAATTAACCGTTTTATTAGCTTCAATGATTTTATCTTTTAGTTTTGTAACATCTAAATAGAAACTTGGTTTAGAATAATATAAAAGTGGAGTTCCACATCTCCAACAATGTGGATAGTTGTGTAACATTTTTTGTTTTTTAAATAGTTTGTCATTTTCTTTTAAATATTTAATAACTTCAAGGTCGGCTTCAAAGACATTTAAACCTTTCCAAATACCTTCTGTATAACATCCATCTTCACCAACTGGGTTAAGGTATGGTAAATCATATTTTCTTCCAACTTTAGAGTCATCTTCCCCAAAAGCTGGTGCAATATGAACAATACCAGTTCCATCTTCAATTGTTACATAGTCAGCTAAAGTTACATAGAAAGCTTTTTTATTAACTTTCAAACTTGGAATTAATTGTTCGTATTCTATATATTCTAAGTCTTTTCCTTTATATTTTTCAAGAACTTTAACATCATCTCCAAGAACTTTACTAACTAAAGCTTCAGCAAGAATAAATTTATAACCTTGACTTTCAACCTTAACATAATCATATTCAGGATTAACACATAAAGCAACATTCGAAATTAGTGTCCAAGGAGTAGTTGTCCAAACTAGGAAATATACATCTTCATCTTTCTTTTTCATAGGAACAATGACTGTTTGGGCTTCAATTTCTTTATAACCTTGAGCAACTTCATGAGAAGCTAGTCCGGTTCCACATCTAGTACAGTAAGGTACAACTTTAACTCCTTCATAAAATAAGCCTTCATCAAAGAATTTCTTTAAAATATACCATTCGGTTTCAATATAATTATTATCATAAGTTACATAAGGATGCTCTAAATCAATGAATTGCCCCATCTTGGTTGTTAAATCTGAGAAAGCTTTTTCATTTTTCCAAACAATCTCTCGACATTTCTCATTAAATTCTTTAATACCATATTTTTCAATATCATTTTTATTCTTGAAACCTAAAGTTTTTTCAACTTCAACTTCAACTGGTAGTCCATGAGTATCCCAACCTACTTTTCTTAAGACTTTATAACCTTGCATCGTTTTATATTTACAAAAACTATCCTTTAAAAACTTAGCAACCATATGATGTAGTCCTGGAAAACCATTGGCTGTTGCAGGTCCATCATAGAAAACAAAGTTCTCATCTTTCTCAAGACATCTATCAAGAATCTTCATCTTCTCCCACTTTTTACTAATTTCACTTTCTACTTCACTTGTTTTAACATTTTCTAATTCTTTAAACATATTCTCCTCCTAAATAAAAAGAACCCTACGCCTAAGGACGAAGAGTTCGTGTTACCACCTTAATTCAATTTATCATATGATAAATTCTCAAAAACTATAACGCGTTACCGTATTTATCTTATCCATAAATAGCACTTGAAAGTGATTTGAATAAATTAGTTTTATCTATTTTCACCAACCATAGACTCTCTTTAAAACCTATATTTATTCCGTCTTTCGCACTTGCTTAATAAATAATATCAAAGTTTTTAGGAAAAATCAAGTATTTTTTAACCAAATTAAGAGAAAAGCACATATTTCTATGTGCATCTTATTATCTTATGTTATGATTTAATTACTATACCTAATAATTAAGTTAATCTTGTAATCTTAAACCATTACCTTTAGATTAACTTCATAACTATAAGTTAATCACCTCCAATTATTCTTTTGTATTCTATTTTTAATAGGTGAGTTTAATACAATTGAATTAATTTTTCTTATCAATGGACTCAAGTATATTATAGTATAGTTTAGTTATTTTGACAATTAGTTTTAATTAAGTTTTTACTAGTTTACACATTATTTGACATTTTGAAGTCCTAATACATTATCAATTGGAAGGGATATTAAAAATCCTCGAGCATCAGTTTTAATCCCAGTTTCTTTAGTAATTTCTTTCATTACTTTAGAAGTTATGTCTTTGGAAACAATGTTTAAAACTATATCTTTTTCAGGTTCAATTGTAATATCCATGAATAAAGAACGACTACTTCCTAAACTTCTTCCCGAAATAAGAGTACCTCCGGTTGCTCCCGCTTTTTTGGCTGCTTGCATTACTTGGTCACTATAACCTTCTTTAACAATTGTAACAATTAATTCATATGCATTTTTATCTTCCATTTCTATTTTCTCACCTTTCAAATTATCATTTATAAATTTACTTGAACTAGTTAAATTAATAGTAAAAGCTATTCCTTTCCCAGCTTCTTTTATTTTTAATTTGGTTTCTAAATCTTTAAAGATTGTATTTTCTAAATTACTAGGTATTAAAGAGAAATAAATACTTTTTCTAACTTCATCTAATCCTAAATACTTAAGGATATTACTAGGAGCTGTTCCTCTTCCATAAGTCATAGCATTATAAGTAAGTTTGTATTTTCTAAATAAAGTTTTTAATTTTTTTTCATCATTAAAGATAATTATTAATAATTTAATCATATCATCACCTATATTCAATTATTGCATCATCAAGATTTTTATTATCTATCTTTTTAGCTTCTTGAGTATAAATTAAACCCACCATTTCAATTATAATAACGGGTATAATACTTACTAACGATAAAACTCCAAAAGCTTCTTTTAAATAATTAGGTCCAATGGTTGAAGCAACTCCAACAAGCATCGGAAGTAAGAAACTTGAGGTCATATTACCTGCAACTACTCCTGCTGAGTCAAAAGCAATTGCTAAAAAGTTATTCGGAGTAAAGAATGCTAAAAGTACAGCAATAAAGTAAGTTGGTATTAAAAATGCCATTACAGAATAACCATTTAAAACTCGAAATAAGGACATAATAACTGATACAGAAACTCCGATACATAAACAAATTTCAAGAAATCTATCTTTGATTGAACCATTTGTAACTTCATTTACATAATTAATTAAAACTTTTAAAGATGGTTCTATTTTAGAAATAAAGTATCCGAATATTCCCCCAATTATCATAATTAAAAGATGATTAATATTACCTAGATGACTTCCTAACATAAATCCTATTTTAAAGAAGCCAACATCACCTCCGGTTAAGAATAAAGTAATTCCAATAAGAACCATTAAAAGTCCAGTTATTATTCCTCGAAGTTCTCTATCTTTCTTTTTGGATTTAAAATGACTAAATAGAAAATACATAATAACTAAAGGAGACATTGAAAAGAAGACTTGATAAAAATTCATCCATAGAGTTTCTAGGAAATCTAATTTTTTTAATATAGGGTCTGAGTCATAAACAATATTTGGATGAAATAAAAGTCCTAAGATTAATATCATTAAAATAGGTCCAATAGAACAAATTGAAAGAATTCCAAACTCGGAACTATCATCGTTTTTTCTTTTTTTAATTCTTGAGGAAAATCCTACTCCAAGGGCTAAGATAAAGGGAGCTGAAATTGCCCCAGTTGTAACTGATGACATATCAAAGGCAAATGGAATAATATCCATATTTACTAACATCAAAGTTACAAATACTATTAAATAACCTATGATTAAAATTACTCGAAATTCTATTTTTTTAAACATTCTATAAATTGCAAACATTAAACAAATTCCAATTCCTAAGGAAACTGAAAACAATAAAACAGGAAGAGGAATTCCATTAGCTTCATCACTAACTGTTAAAAATTCTGGTTCTAACATCGTTATAAAAGTTCCAAGTAATAAACAAGATATTAAAATTAAAGTTAAATTTTTCTTTTTTATTAAACTTCTACTTATTTTTTCACCAATTGTATTTAAAGAAATATCAGCTCCGGTTGTAAATAAAGTTAAACCAAAGATAACTAAGATTGAACTACAAATAAATCTTACTACTGTACCAGTATCTATTTTAAAACAGAAACTTAAAATAAGAACTAATAGTATAATTGGATTAATTCCTGATAATACTTTTTTTAAGTTTTCTATAATACTACTGTACATAATTACCTACTTAAAGAATAGTTTATATAAACCATTTTTCTTTTCAACAATGGAATCAAATTTACTATCTCTTCTTATATTTTTATAAACTGATTTAGGTATATCATTAATAGTACCTTGTTCAATTAAATAATTTTTACCTGTTATAAAGTCATCTATATAGATAAATGGTACCCGTCCTGCAAATATAACATTAGCATTTGTTCCTTTATCAGTTTTTAAAATTTTATTCATTCCATATAAAGATGATATTATTAAAGTATATTTACTTCCATTTATATTATCATAAACTGCTTTTAGAACATTATCAATTGTTGTTAATTTTGTTTTTAATTCTGTAACTGTTTCTAAATTATCTATTTCATAGTTTATTATAATTAAATCATTGTTAAATTGATTAATTATTGAAACAATACTATTAGGGTCATTTTCATAAGGAGTTATATCAACAAATTTTAAAGTTTCACTAGCTTCATTTTTAAGTCCATTACAGAAATAGTTAATAATTGGTATTTGGTCATTATGACATAAAACAATTCCTGTTGCTCCAATACTTTCAAGGTTTGAAACCATTGAATATTTAGCACTTTCTATATTATACATATATGGTATTTCTTTATTACTTGTTACAGAAAATAAAGAATAATATGAGAAGTTATTGGCTTCAGTTCCAAAAGAAATACCTGCTAAAGAATCAATAAAATTAGTTAAATTGATATTATCATAGTTAAAGAAGAAGAACATATCATCTTTTCCTAATTCAAAGTTAGAATTAACAATAAAAGGTTTGGTACTTCTTGGAAGAGCACGAGTAGCATATAAAACATCAAATTTTTGAGTAAATGATTGCCATTTCTCTCCTACTTTAGAAATAAACATCTTAAAGAAGAAGTTTAAATCAACTGCTTTAGCGGTATTATCAATTGCTGATAGTCCCATGATAAAACCAATTGTTGCATATTGAGCAAGTTCTATGTTAATTTTACTAAATACTTCAACTAAACCTTTGTAATCTTCAATATTAGTACTAGCAATAACAAAATGTAAAAATATTTTTTTATCTTGATTAAAATTTAAATATTTTAATGTTTCTTTTAAATGGTCAACTATTTTCATACTTGTATCAACTAAACAAAAAATATGTAAATTACTTTTTCTTGTATCTAAATCTGTTTTTACTTTTTGTAAAACTGAATTATTAGCCAATGTTTTATTAACAACATCTTTATCTAATAAAGTATAATTATAAAGTTCATTTACATCAAGACTAATATTCCGATAAGCATCAAAGTAATTACTTACATGAGAATCTATTGTTGAAAACATATGTTTCTTTGTTAATTCATCAAAAGTTGGCATAATACTAGCATCATATATTGAATATGATTCCTTCTTTTCAACTCCAAATCCATTTATTAAAAATAATACAGTTTTTTTATTCATTATATCACCCTTTATTCTAACAAATTTATTTTACCATATTTTTATGAAAAAAAATAGTTTTTCTAACTATTTTTTATTTTTTTATCTTCTTTTGACTTTAATTTTGGCTTTTTTTGCTATATAAGTAATGTCATCTGGGTTAGTTAAAGCATTATCACCAATATTAACTTCTACTATGTTACCATTGGAAATTATCTCATCTATCTTATAAAGTATTTTTTCTTCAAATATTTGTCTAATTCCTCTGGCTCCAATTTTTTTGTTATAGGCTAAGGTTGCTAAATTGTTCATAAAGTTATCGGTTAAGTTAACTTTAATACCTGACTTTTGATAAGATTTTTTTATTAGACTAATATAACCCATTTCACTTTTAATGATTTCAAGTAAGACTTCTTTCGATAAATCATTTAATCTTATGATATTGGGAACTCTTGCTAATAATTGTTGTTCAAAACCATATTGTAATAAGTCTTCAGGTGTTACTTCTCTTGAAACTTGGACATCATTTTTATTTTCAAATCCTAAACTTCTCGAAGATTTAATTCTATCATTAATTATTTTATCAATGTCTTGACATGCACCGGTTAGAACAATGAACAAGTATTCTGTATTAAATTTAAAAGTATTTCCATAGATATCTTCTTGAATATCTCGTTCATCACCTTCGATTAAAGTTAATAATTCTTCTTGAACTTTCTTGCCAAAACCTGCTCCTCTTCCATCTATGTCTCTTGCTAATTTATCAAATTCATCTAAACATAAGATACCAAATTGAGCTTTGTTAACGTCTCCTTTAGCTGATGCAATTAAACCTGTTATTAAGTCATCAACACTTCTTCCTACATAACCACTGGCAGTATAAGAATTTATTGAATCTCTTTTACATGGTAAGTTAAAGATTTTAGCTAAGGCTTCGAATATTCCAGTTTTACCAACACCAGTTGATGCTATTAAAAAGACATTTTGTTTTAGTTTTTTATATTCATCTTCATTAAAACCTTTATAACGATTTAAAACATGGTTATAAAAAGCATTGACAATTCTAAAAACATGTTCATCTTGACCTTTATATTCTTTAGTTATTATTTTAACTGTATCCATAACATGAAGTCCATTTATAGTTCTCTTTTTAACATCAACATCTAATATATCATCTTTAGGAATATCCTTATTTTTAGGAGTAACTAATTTTTCAAAGTCAGAATCATAATCTCCAAAACCAGCTGAACCAATTCTTAAATTAGAAATATCAGAATCTCTAAAAATAATTGTTTTTAAATTTCTATCTTTGGCTTCAACTGCATATCTAAAAAATCTTTTAATTCCTTCAAAACCTTCATCAGTATTAAGTCCATATTCAATTAATTTATCAACAAATTGTTTACTAAATTTAACAGCTTTCCCAGTTGTTTCTAAAGTTTTTTTATATTGATATAAGGGAGATAAATTTTTATCTTTTAATATTTTAAGAGCGAGTTCTTTAGTCATTTCATTCATATAAATTATTTCATTTGAAAAACCTTCAATTAAAAGAGTATCAGTAAATCCCAAATCATCATAAGCATCAAGTGACATTTTTTCATAATATGAATCTTCAACTTCTTCAGTTTCACTATAATAAGTATCAACCATAGTAATAAAAGTTACTAAAGAAAAATCAAATGCAAATACATCTTCACCATCTTTAGTTGGAAAATAAATTTTTCCTGATTTTAATAATTTTTCAAGTGCTTTTAAAGTTAAGTTGTCATCTAATTCACCATCATCATTTTTTGAAAATTTTGAAGTACCAACATTTACGCTATCAAAAATAACAACTCCTCTTTGAGCTAAATACATATTACCATCTGTTGCACTTATTAAAGCATTAACAATTTTAGCTGCTACATCTAAATAACTTTCTGTTAATTCAACTTCAACAATTGGTATTATTGTATCAGTTTCTAACATCGCATCTTTAATCGTAGTTTTTCCAGAACCAATTGTTCCAACTACTAATATGTTACTTTTATTTTTTCGCATAATGTTATAATCTAAATCAGCTTTAAAATACATTTGATTGTTATAAAGTTTAGATATAATCTTTTTTATAACTTCATCTTGACCTAAAACATTTTTCTTCATATTATTTTCTACTTTAGAAATTTCTGTATCTAAATTATAATCTGGTATCAATTTAAAATCTCTATATTTATTATAAAATGCTAAAATAACATTATTTCTTTCAACAATATCTTCAATTGGGATAATTTCTCCATCTGAATCATGTTTAAAGAAAGCTGTCTTTTCCCCATCTATTTTTTCATTAATTATATCATCTATTTCTAAATAAACTACTTCACCTTTTGAATTATCAATTGAAATAATATCTTGTCCTTCAAAATTATGATAACCTTTTGTAACTCTTATAATTTGTTCACTTATTTCTTTGGCTTCTACTTTATCAATCATTTGATAATAGTTTTCATTGTTTAATTTTAATCTTCTTAATACTAATGCATGCATGACTAAACCCTCCATATTCATATAATATACTAAAGTAAATTAAAAATAAAGATATTTGACATATATTTACAAAAAAAGAAGAACATTTATTCAACATTCTTGCTTTCTAATATTTAAAAATTATCTTATTTATCAACATCTTTTTTCCTATGCAAGTTAATTCTACTTCTAAAAAAAGAAGTTTGCTATCTATAGATATAACATCAAGATTAATATTTTAATTATTTAAATTAATAATAATTTATTTTTTAGATTTAGATTTATTAACAATCTTTTCTACCTCTTCAATACTTAGATTACAAGCTTTAGCAATTACATTTAACGAAATTCCTTGATTGTAAAAATTGTTAATCATATCTAATTTTTCTTGCTTGGAAGCATTTAATTCTTCTTTAGAAGACATTAATTCTTGTTTAGAATCTTCTATTATTTTTTTAGAATTTTTTAATTCCTTTTTGTAAATATTTACAGCCCCTTGAAAAATTTTTCTCCAATCCTCAACTGGGTCATAAGGTATTCCAAATTCATAATTATTTGTATCCATTTTTATTCCTTTCTTATAATTTTTCTTTAAATTCATTTTTATTTTTAGATTTAGATTTATTAATAATCTTTTCTACTTCATCAATACTAAGTTTAGTAATATCAGAAATAAACTCTAAAGATAAACCTTTCTCATGCATTTCTTTAATCATATCTAATTTTTCTTGCTTGAAAGCATTTAATTCTTCTTTAGAAGACTTTAATTCTTGCTTGGAAGCATTTAATTCTTCTTTAGAAGACTTTAATTCTTGCTTGGAAGCATTTAATTCTTCTTTGGAAGACTTTAATTCTTGTTTAGAATCTTCTATTATTTTTTTAGAATTTTTTAATTCCTTTTTGTAAATATTTACAGCCCCTTGAAAAATTTTTCTCCAATCTTCAACTGGGTCATAAGGTATTCCAAATTCATAATTATTTGTATCCATTTTTTTTATTTCCTTTCTTATAATTTTTTTAATTTCTGAAGAAGTGTTAATATTTTTTAGACATTTATCAACATCTTTCATATTAGATGCAGTAAGTAAAGCTATCATTGGTATAATTTTCTTTTCATACTCAGATAATTCTTCTTCATTTATATTATCATTATACCACATATTAGATACCCATGCAACATTAATGTTTCTTAAACTAAAATTTTTATTAATATTTGTAAATTCAATATTACTAAATAATTTAAATCCATATCTATCTCGCATATCAAATTCTTCAACAATCCTATTTACATTAGGATTAATGAAAAATGGTGATAATTCTATTAGAATTATAGGTAATAAACTATCATAGTTTTTCCCTTTTGGTAAACCATAATAATTTGTACCATCTTTATAAAAATTATCCCTAGTAATTTTAACAGTCATTGTTATATCTTCATGTAAATAATGTTTTTTCTTATTAAACCAAGGTTTATAGTAATTAATTTCAATCATTACCTTAAATGGTTCAGGATATTTAACTATTGCAACAACATCTCTTTCATCAGCTTTTTTGTCTGGTTCACTTTTAGGATATTTAGTTTTATCAAGTTCAATATTCCCTAAAAGTTTATCGTAGTCAATATCCAAAATAATAGATAAAAATAGTGTTAAAGGTACTAGTTCTTTCTCGTTCGCAAATAAGGCTTTAAAACTAGTATCTTTCATAAGTGGAAATTTATTAAATTTCTTTTTAGTAGTTTTAGTTTTTATCATTTTTTCCTCCGCATATATTTTTAAATCCTTTATTCTTAATTGGAGTCTAAATAGTAAAAAAAGTCCTTTAGAACCTCCATATATAATATACACGGGAAATTTTTAATTTGACACGTTTTTACAAATTTTTTTTTAGTCTTATAAAATAAGGATTTAAGGTATATAAAAAGGTGAAGTTTCTTCACCTATTATTAGAATATTGCTAATTTATCACTAAAATCTAAAGTTATTTTTTATCTTTTTGATAAAATACAGCTGGCATTATCTTTAAATCATTATATTTTAAATTAATATCATCTAAAACTTCTTGAATTTTATCATCTTCTTGAGAAGGAATTTTATCAAATAAAGAAATTTGACTATTCTTAGTTTTAACTAAATCTGAAACTCTTACTCCAATATTTCTAATTAAGTTATCAGATAAAGTTATATCTAAGATATCAAGAACATTTTTATAAAGTTCCATTGTATTATTAGTTTCATTTACTAACTTTTTTTGATGCGAATAATCTTTAAAATAATTAGTCTTTATTGTTATAGCAATTGTTCTGGCATAAAGTTTATCACGTCTTAATTTAAGACCAATTTTTTCACACATAATCATAAGTTTTTGTTTTAGAAATTCTTTATCTTTCGTATCAAACTCTAAAGTTTCAGAAAAACTAATACATTTATTTTTACCATTTTTACTAATTACTTTAGAATCATCTATGCCATTAGCATATTCAATCATAAAAGAACTACGATTTTTAAAGTGTTTATATAGTAAATTAGGATTAGCTTTAGCAAGGTCCCCTATTGTTTCTATATTTAATTTTCTTAATTCCTGACTACTACTTTTTCCAATAAATAACAAATCTTCAATTGGCAAAGGCCAAAGTTTCATTTTAATTTCATTAGAAAATAAGGTATGAACTTTATCAGGCTTTGAAAAATCTCCAGCCATTTTAGCGCATAGTTTATTATTTCCTATTCCAATATTAACAGTAAAACCAAAATTTTCTTTAATTTCATTTTTCATTTTATAAGCAAGTTCTAAAATATCATCATATAAAAGAGTTGTATTTGATAAATCAAGAAAACACTCATCAATTGAAAACCTTTCAACATCAGGAGTAAAAGTTAAATAGTAATTATATAATTTATCAGACATTTCTTTATAAAAATTAAAATTAGGTGGAAAAATTTGTAATTCTTTGCATTTAGTCCTGGCAGTATGTAACGTTTCAGCTGTTTTAATTCCATACTTTTTAGCAACTTCACTTTTAGCTAAAACAATCCCATGTCTTTTGGTTTCATCTCCAGCTACAACACTTGGGATAGTTCTTATATCCTCTTTGTATCCATTTTTTAAAAGATAAACAGCACTCCAAGAGAGGAATGCGTTATTAACATCAATATGAAAAATTATATTCATAGGCCCCACCTACCTAATATTATACAATTATCGATTTAAAAAATAAACACTAAAGTTTAAAATTGTTGCAAATATTAGCCATATAAGATATGGTATTTGTAAATAAGCTGCGGTTTTCGATATTCCATGAAAACAGATTATCATATAAATTACTACTAAATCTAAAAGAATAATAAAGATAAAAGCAAAGAGTCTGGCTTCAAAGTTAAAGAAAATAATTGGCCATAGGAAGTTTAAAACTAAATTAAGTCCATAGATTAATAAACAAGTATCCTTATGACTTGACATGTCTTTACTTATTATATAACTTGATATTCCCATTAGTATATACAGAATTGTCCAAACTATTCCAAAGAGAAAACTAGGTGGAGCGAATGTTGGTTTAAGCAGATTTTCTGAATAGTTTGCTATTCCCTGCCTTGTTAATAAAAATGATAAGAACCCTACTCCTAAAGGAATAATCAAAGCAATTATTAACTTTTTAGTATTTTCATTTATTTTTTTCAATAGTATCACCAATTAATACTATGATTTTAAAATTAAATTTATTTATAAATTATAGAATTTTCAATAAAGTTATAGACTATATCATAACTAGTTTCATATTCTAAGTCTTGGTATTTTAAGAAATATTCTAAAGGATTAAAATCATCTTTTAGAAAATGGATGTTAAAATCATGTTTTAATGAATAGTAAATTTTAGCTGTTCTAATACCTTTTTCAGTTGCTAAATAGTTAAATATATCAATATCTGTATCTAAAAAGATTATATTATATGGTAAATCATTTAATATTTTTTCTTTTATTACTTCAATTAAATTAAAGTCTAAGTTTCTATTTCCTTCTAAATTATTCCTTTCAATCAATGACTTTATTTCAGATGCAATTAAACATATTTTAAAGGGAGTTAAATTTCCACATAAAGGAGCAAGACACATGAATATTAAGACTTCAATAGTTAACTCTTCTTTTTTTAAAGGATAAGTTACTAAATCTGTCTTATAATAAATAATATCATTTTTAATTGTAAAAAGATTTTTATAATTAAGTTTCTTTAAAAAGTCTTTTTTATCATCGGATAAATATTTTAAATAATCTGTTTTAATGATATCAAATATTTCATCTATTAAACTAATTAAACTAATTAAACTATTCTCTTCATCCATTATCTTTACCCTCTACTTTATTATAATTTAATTATATACCAAGTTTTAAGAAATTGGAAGAGACTAGACATTTTTGTGTAAAGGAATATAAATATTTTTTAGGAATTGACAATTAACAAATTTTATGATATCATTAATACATAAAAAGAACTCGTACCACTGTTCGTTTCGGACGTTAGGATAAGGCTTATACATTATCCACAGTGGCAGATTTCTTTTTATTTTTTTTCCACATTGTTATTACTTCAAGAGAATAATTTTTATCCGAAATAGAATTTATCAAATAATAAACTTCACCTAATTTCTTTATAAACATTAAAATTGGTTTACCTTGTTTCGTAACTGATATTTTTTCTTTTTCATTTGAATGCCTTTTAAAAATATGTTTAACAGCATTTGCTTTTAGTGACAAATTATAATTATTTATCATAATTCCAGTTTGCTTTTTTATTTTTAAAGAAGTTTTACTATTCACCTTTCCAAAATATAATTTTTTATTACTAGTAGATTCATAATTTGCTTTTTTAATAAATTCATCTATATCATTTAAAGAATTAACTACCATTACCTTACCATTTTTAAAATTATCTTGTTCTTTTTTTGAATAATTTTTATTCATTAAATAATATGACTTTCTCTTATCCATTACTGTAGATTTTATCATTTATAAACACCACCTTATTATTTTTTAATGATATTGCATTTTTTTGTATCTTATAATATAATAATGTATAACTTTTGTCAACACACCATGCACTAAAGTGCATGGCTTGTCTTAGTACTGAAAGTACATTCTAAGAGTAAACTCTACCTTATTATTATCTCTATCTCAACCTAAGACTTTGAAATTATCTTCTGATTCGTCGCTTTGATTTGCTATATAATCTTTTATTACTTTTTCTGTCACAAATCCTACACTCCGGCAAAAGTATCCAACAGCCCACATATGTCCTCCCCAGTATCTTTGTTTTACTTCTCTATATTCCATTAATATTTTTCTTGATGTCACTCCTTTGAGCTGTTGGACTAATTTTGAGACACTTAAGCTCGGCGGCATTGACACTAACAAATGTATATGTTCCTTGCCTATGCTTCCACTTATTATCGTCACGTCCATACTATTACAACTTTGCCTTATTAGTTCTCTTACTCTCTCTCCTATTCTTCCATTTAATACTTTATATCTATATTTTGTTGTCCATACTATATGCATTTGGATATCATATTGGACGTGACTTGATTTTCTCATTTTTCTTCGCATCGCTTTTGTCTCAATATTATATATCCTTTTGCCGGCCTTGGCAATAAATTACCTCTAAATTCTTAAGAATTTACGTGCTTAAGCACGTGGCCTGAACCTTTTTTTCGTAACGGTCAAGTAAAGAATATCAATTAATAAAAAAAGAGATATACATAACTATATCTACTTAATAATCAAAATCAACTATTTTGCTTTTTTAGGTTCAGACTTTGGTCCAGGACCAGCATTTTCAAGTTTTGCAATCATATCTTTCATGACTTCAATTGTTTTATCACGAACTTCTTCAGCTGCATCTTTTAGAACAGGTGTTCCTTTATCAATTGCAAGTTTAACTAAATCCTCACATTTTTTTTTAATTGCTTCAGACTTATCTCTTGCAACTTTTAAAACTTTTTCCTTATCTAAGTCATTTAAATCATGTCTGATTTCTGTAATCTTATCTTGAACCATATCAGAAACATCAGAAATACTTAATTCTTTAGCTTTTGATGTTAAATCTAACATCTTACCCTTTAAAGCCCTTCTTGTTTCACTTCCTTTTTTAGGTGCAAATAAAATTCCTAAACTTGCTCCAATTGCAACTCCTAACGCTAAATTACCAAAACTTTTCTTTCCCATTTAAAATTCCTCCTCTTCTTCTTTCTTTCTTTTAAATTTTGTAACTAAGCTTGTAACTACTGAAGTTATCATACCAACTACTTTATCATTTACCAAGTTAATCGAATTTGTAACTTTAGAAATTACTGAAAATATTTGGTCAACAACTTCCATTTTTTCATTTACATCATCAAGCAATAAATTAATTCTTGAAAGTGTAAAGTTTAACCTTACACATAATATTATTAAAGTAATTATTAAAATTATTCCAAAAATCGCTAGTAAAAGTAATAAAAATTCCATTTATTAATCCTCCCTATCATATTCATCATCTATTAAATCAAATAAATTATCTTCTAGCCTACCTTCTTTTTCTTTTTTCGATTTAACTTTACCATCATTTATTTCTTTAGAAATATCTTTGTAATCTGTATTATACGCAAGACCTAAATCACTATAGTATTCATCAGCTTCACCTAACGTTACTTTATCAACAACTGGCTTTCCATCATCTTCCATATCTTCTTTGATTTTATTTATCTCCTGTCTTGGAATTTCAGTTTTAATATCATCATCTATACTTCCTGGAAATAAATCATTTTCTAAATCACCAAAAGCTTTATTACGAACAGAATCTAAATCTAATCTATCTACTCTACTTGTAAGTCTAATTTCTTTTTTTTCTTTAACTTCTTCTTTTCGATAGTTTTTATCAAGAATACCATAAATTGGGGAAATAATTGGTGATGGAGTAAAACCACGAGGTTTAGTTTCTTCTTTTCTTTTGTATTCATAAGTTGGTGGTTCTTTTTCACGAATCTCTCTTTCTTTATAAGAATCTCTTACTTTAGAAGTTTTTTCTTCCCTTTTTGGTTCTTCTTTAGGTTTAATATCACTTAATAAGAAATCTTCATCATCAAATATTATATTACTTATTTTAGATTGTTCCTTTTTTGGTGGCTCTTCTCTTGGAATTTCTTCATATTGCTCTGGAGTCTCTCTAAAACGTCTAGGTTGTTGGTTGTAATTAATTTCTTCAACTGCTCGAGGAGGTTCTTCTGTAATTTCTTCTTTTTTTCTTCTTGGAATTTCAACCTTCTTAGCTATTACTTCCTCTTGAGGTTCTTTTGAAACTTCTATTTCACCACGTTCCTTAACCTTCTCTTTTTCTTTTAGTTTTTTTAAAGGTCTTGTATCTTCAATTGCTTCTTCATCTTCCTCTTCTTCTTCAAAGAAAATATTCTTTAACTTATCTACAAATCCCATTTTAATCACCTTCCTTATTCATTCGTTTTATCTGTTTCAAGACTATCTTGGTCTTGACCAGTATTCTCATTGGTATTACCTTCATATTTATCAAATTCTTCTATATATTGTAAGAAGTTATCATCATCTTTCTTTGATTTAAATATATTAAATTCTTCAGTTGTTGTCTCAAGCTCTTTGTTACTTAATCGATAGTTAATAACACTTTCATTAAAATCAATAGTCGATAAAATATAGCAAATATTTAAAAATGCATCATATAAATTATCTTCTTCAACATAAGCCTCAATTTTAGCATAGTTATACATAACTTCAATAAAATATTTATTATTTACTTTAGAAATATCAATATAACCAAAACTATTACCATTACTTAAATCTTTAGAATAGAAAATATTATTATCAACTTTATGAGTTGCTTTGGTCTTATAATAATAAGAAATTGCATCAACATATAAATAATAATAATTTTTAGCATCCTTAATTTCAAGATTAGACTGTTTTTTTTCAGTTACAATTACTCCTCTTGGTAAATAAAATTTATAACCATCAAATGATGAGTTTGCTAAGTTTGTATCTTTATATAAAACAGTATTAATAATACTTTCAAAGCTATCTTCTTCGACTTTTGATATACTACAGCCTGAAAGAAGTAAAACTATTAGAGCGAGACATATAAATTTTTTCATATTCCACCTACTCTTTTTTCATTATACCAAATTTTTTAATAAATATATACCCTTTTTTTAATTTTTCTTCTTTATTACTTCAATTTTATAGATAGGATTGTTAAGTTTTGTAAATTTTTGCTCATATTCTGTCTTGATATTCGAAGAATCATTCCTTGCTTCTAGGTCAAAAGTTATATCTTCAATGTAATATCCATAGTTATTGAAAGTTTTAATGCTATAAGCAAATAAATCTTTATTATCGGTTTTCATAATAATATGATTACTATCTTTAAATATTTTATCATATTTTTCTAAGAAATTAGGACTAGTTAATCTTCTTTTTTCATGTCTTTTTTTTGGCCATGGGTCTGAAAAGTTTAAATAAATAGTTGTAATTTCAGAAGAGAATATATTTTCAATATCAATAGCATCTAATCTTAACATCTTAAGATTTAAAATATCATCAGGAACTTTTTTTAAAGCAAGTGCTAGAATACTATCAAATTTTTCTATACCTATAAAATTTATATCTTTATAACGAATAGCATTTTCAATAATAAATTGACCTTTACCCATCCCTATTTCTATATGAATTGGGTTGTTATTGTTAAATACTTTTTGCCAATTACCTTTATAAATACTTGGATTATCTAAAAAATATTTCGAGTTTTCAATTATTTCTTTTTTGTTTTTAACATTTCTCTGTCTCATAATTCACCTTTCATAACTCTATTATACATTAAAAACCAAAATTAAGAAAGTACATATAATAAATTAGAGGTGAATTTTTATGAATAATCAAATGCCATATTATGGAGATTTTAATCCTAATTTAAATATGAATCAAAATCCTGGATATGGAAATAATTATAATGAAGTAATGTTTGAAAGACTTAATAATCGACTTAATAGACTTGAAAGACAAGTTCGGATGCTTGAAAATAAAGTTAATAGATTAGAAGGAGGTAATCCTACTTTTTTAAAGAGTAATTCTCAAAATGATGATAATGACAATATGTATATGCTTTAGTTATAAATAATCATAGCTGAAAAACAATATATTTGTTCTTCTCCAGAAACAAACATTGTTGTTTGAAATTTGATGTCAATTACATCAATATCTTCACTGTCTAAAAAATCATTGATACTTTTTTCTAAATCACTTTCGTCTTCTTCATCAAATATTTTAACTTTCATATTAATCACAAAGTTATTATATCTTTTTTGTTTGTAAAAAAATGTCGAAAAAACGACACTTTTTATTTTAATATCTTTGAACTCGATTAGCAAACCATACACCAGGAGATGGGAAGTTTACAACTGAGGTTGGATTGATGTTTCTTGCTTCATAAGTTGAGAAACTTGTATAATCTTTCATGTATAAACCTCTAGCAACTGCAAAGTGTAAGTGTTGTCCTGTTGTACATTTATCATACCACCAAGTAGAGGAATCTCCACCCATGGTTGCTATTATTGTATTTTGGTCTACATAGTCTCCTACTTTAATACGAATATTTTT
>CANRDV010000002.1 GCA_947629475.1 uncultured Bacilli bacterium | reverse complement strand
ATTGTAAATGATGAAATCTAAAAAGCAAGGGTCAAGATAAACTCGCTTTGCTCGCCCTTGCTTTTAATCTTTCATCTTATTCTTTTAAAACTTGTTATAATTGTTTTTGATATTTGTTTTCATTTTTGTTAAGTCTTGTTGAATTGTATTGGCTAATCTTTGCAAAAGATATTAAATAGACATTAAATGAACAAAAACTTAGGTATAATTTTAACTAATGATAAGGTATAATTTTAAAAAAAGATTAACAAAAGTAAAAAATACTTGATTTTTAAGAAAAATCATGGTATTATTTGTAATGCTATATTTGATTGATATAGTTTTAGTGGGAGGGAAATGTCTTAACTTAATTATTAAGCGGACAAAGTTAACCATTTGGACCACTCGCTTCTAAGAAATTAAGAAAGGAAGTGTTATAATGGCAAAAGAGATTGTAAAGAAAGTTAAACTTGAAATTGAAGCAGGAAAAGCTAACCCTGCTCCACCAGTTGGTACTGTTTTAGGACCTGCTGGAATTAACTTACAAGAATTTTGTACTAAGTATAATGATGCAACTAGAGATAAGATGGGAGATATAGCACCCGTTGAAATTACTATTTATGATGATAGAAGTTTTGACTTTGTTATTAAAACTCCACCTACAGCTTACTTAATTAAAAAGTATGCTAAAGTACAAAAGGGTTCTGTTAAAGGAAGAAATGAAATAGTTGGTTCTTTAACAGAAGACCAAGTAAAAGAGATTGCTACAATTAAATTACCAGATTTAAATGCTAATGACCTTGAAGCTGCAATTAAAACAGTTAAAGGAACAGCACTTAATATGGGAATTGAAATTAAATAACATATAGGGAAACCTATGTGGAAGGATTAAAGTCCGCTAAAACCACAAGGAGGTAAATATGAAAAGAGGAAAAAGATATAACGAAGCTTTAACAAAGTTAGAAAAAGGAAAGTTATATACTAAAGAAGAAGCTATTAAGTTAGTTAAGGAAACATCAAATGCTAAGTTTGATGCAACAATTGAAGTTGCAATGTATTTAAATCTTGATACTAAGAAAGCTGACCAACAATTAAGAGGAGCTATTGTTCTTCCAAATGGAACTGGTAAAACTAAAAAAGTTTTAGTAATTGCTAAGGGGGACCAAGCTAAAGCTGCTAAAGAAGCTGGAGCTGACTATGTAGGAGACATGGATATGATTGAAAAAATCGAAAAAGAAAACTGGTTCGATTTTGATACTTTAATTGCAACTCCAGAAACTATGCCACTTCTTGGTAAATTAGGTAGAGTTTTAGGACCTAAAGGTTTAATGCCAAATCCAAAGACTGGAACTGTTACAACTGATGTTGCTAAAGCCGTTAAAGATGTTAAATCTGGACGTGTTGAATTTAGAACAGATAGTTTTGGTAATGTTCATGGTGTTATTGGAAAAGCTAGTTTTGAAGAAGAAAAACTTCTTGAGAACTTAAATAGTTTTGTAGGAACTATTCTAAAACTTAAACCTGCAACTGTTAAAGGTGATTATGTTAAGAACATAAGTATATCTGGAACAATGGGTCCTGGAATAAAAATTAACATAAATTCATTTGACAAATAAAAATATTGTGTTATAATAGTATAAGTTTATTGATGTGGTGCCAAAGACAGTAGGTAATTAGTAAATCCTACCGAGGACTATAAATAAGATAAAGTTATTTAAAGTCCTTATATAAGGACTTTTTCCTTGCATGACATTTAATAAATTTAATAAAGGAGGAAAAAATGGCAAATCCTAAGATATTACAAGAAAAACAACAAGTAATTGATGAGATTAAACAAAAAGTTGAAGATGCTAGTAGTGTTGTTTTATTTGATTATCGTGGTCTTACTGATTCTGAAATCAAAGAATTACGTGGTAAACTTAGAGATGTAGAAAGTACATATAAAGTTTATAAGAATACTTTGATTGCAAGAGCTATGCATGACTTGAACATTTCTATTGATGAACATCTAGAAGGTCCAACAGCTGTTGCTTTTAGTAAAGATCAAATTGCTCCAATTAAAGTTTTGGCTGACTTTATGAAAACTCATCAAGCAGTTGAATTAAAAGTTGGATTAGTTGATAATGAAGTAACCCCTAAAGAAACTTTAGAGAAACTTGCTACTATTCCATCAAGAGACGGTTTACTTACAATGCTTGCAGGTGGTATGCTTGCTATACCAAAAGATTTAGCAATTTGTTTAGATTTATATTCTAAACAATTAGAAGAAAATAATTAATAAGGAGGAGAGAAAATTATGGCTAAATTAACAAGAGATGAATTTATTAGTGCTCTAAAAGAAATGAATCTTTTAGAAATCAAAGAATTAGTTGATGCAATGAAGGAGGAATTTGGTGTTGACCCATCAAGTGTTGCTGTAGCAGCACCAGTTCAAGCTGGCGCAGGAGATGCAGCAAATGACGGACCATCAACAGTTACAGTTAACTTAGTAAATGCTGGAGCAGCAAAAGTTAATGTAATCAAACTTATCAAAGAAATCACTGGACTTGGATTAAAAGAGTCTAAGGATATCGCTGATAATGGTGGTGCTGTTAAAGAAAACATTCCAGTTGCTGAAGCTAATGAAATTAAAGCTAAGTTAGAAGAAGCTGGCGCTGAAGTTGAAGTTAAATAATAGAATTAATTTTTAGAAGATAGTTGAAAAATTATCTTCTTTTTTTAATTTTTTTGTTGATTTTTTGATAAATTGTGTTAAAATAATACCTCGAGGTGTTGGTATGAAATTTGATTGGAATTATTATATTACAAGATTATTATCAAGATGTGATAATAAAAATTTAAGGGAAGATGCAAATAATATTATTTCAGAGTTTAATTTATTAGAAGGACAAATGGTTGAAGGATTAAGAGACCCTAGTACTTTAGAATATGGACTTTGGTTATCTGATAGAAAAATTACTAGTTCATTAGAATATTCTCTTATTTCAAAGTCTTTAAGTAGAGAAACAATTGTTGAAGAAAGTCTTGGTATGGAGATGTTTAATAATGTTTTTGAAATTAAAGATAATGAATTAGAATTTTATAAAGTAGCAGGAGATTCTCTTATTAAAGTTACTATTCAAATAATAGATGGAGTAAAATATATAGTAACTCAAGAAATATATCAAAATATAAATGGATTATTAGAAATAATTTTTAGTAGGTATTCTGATATTGGTAATGATTTTAGTTATTATAAGAAAGAAATAAATAAAAGTTTAAAAGAAATTGGTAATAGTAATTTATTTATTTTAAATGTTAAAACTATTGATACAATAATTAATGCAATTAAGTTATTACCTGATAAAGAAGAAAAAAAAGATTATGTAGTTGATAACTATATTTATTCGAAAATAGCTAATGATGTATATTTCAATATAGATAGTTTAAATTCTAAAGTTAAGAAAAAATAGATAGAAAATGGTTAAGAAAAAATAGATAGAAAATGGTATTTACTAAAACCATTTTTTTTGTTATAATTAAGTATATTTAAAGATTTTAAAAAGGAGAATTAAGTATGACAATATTTGATACAGTATGGTGGGTTTTAAGAAGAGTTATAGATATAGGAATAGTTTGGATGATATTCTATTATATCTTAAAGAATTTTAAAAATAATGTTAAAATGTCTTTATTAATAAAAGGTGTTTTAGTAATAGTAATTGTTAAATTGATAAGTGATTATGTAGGATTTACAACAGTTGGTTGGATTTTAGAGTATGTAATTGAATGGGGACCTCTTGCTTTAATTATTATTTTTCAACCAGAAATTCGTGGGGCTTTAGAGCAGTTAGGACGAAGTCAATTACTAGGACGACATAAGATATTAACAGTTGATGAAAGAGAAAAAATGGTTTATGAGATTATTCAAGCTGTTGACTATTGTAGAAAAGCTAGAATTGGAGCTTTAATTGTAATTGAAAGAGATATAAGTCTATCAGATTATATAGATAAAGCTAAAGGATTATATGCTGACCTTACTAATGAATTATTAATATCTATTTTCTTCCCTAATAATCCTTTACATGATGGAGCAGTTATTATTCAAGGAAATAGAATTAGTTGTGCGGGAGCCGTTTTCCCAACTAGTAACAACATAAAACTAAATAAACGACTTGGAACAAGACATAGAGCTGCCCTTGGAATTGCAGAAGAAACTGATGCCTTAAGTATCGTTGTATCTGAAGAAACAGGAAGAATTTCAATTGCTGTTAAAGGAGAATTATTCTATAATTTATCTTTAGATGATGCGAGAATGATGTTAATTGATGAATTAAGACCAAAAGCTGTTGATGAAGATGCAGAAAGCGATATAGACAACGAGGAGGAAATTTATGAAGAAAATAATTAAAAAGTTTTGTCTTTTCTTAGGAAAGATATTTAAACTAATTGATAAAATAATTATTACTCCAGTTATGAAATTATTCTTAAAATTATCAGACTTATTTAGTAGTAATAATCGAACTTTAGAAAGACTATTTGCAAATAAACAATTCTTGATAATTATCTCTTTAGTTCTAGCAGTTATAGCGTTTGCTGTTATTGAACAAAATTCAAATGCTTTAGTAAGTTCAGCTGAAATGTTATATAATCAACCTGTTAAAGCTATTTACAATGAGGAAGCATATGTGATTGAAGGATTACCTGAAACTGTTGACGTGGTTTTAATTGGAAGACGTAGTAATATTTATCTTGCTAAACAATTATCAGGAAGTGATGAAATAACTGTTGATTTAAGAGAATTATCCGTAGGAACGCATCGAGTTAATTTAAAATATCGTCAAAGAGTAACATCAGTTGAATATAAATTGGACCCATCTGTTGTAACGGTGGTTGTCTATGATAAAGTAAGTGAAACTAGAGAAGTTACAGCCGAAGTATTACATCGTGATAAATTAGATAGTAAAAAAGATATAAGTAATATAACCCTTGACCAAACTGAGGTAACTATTAAAGGTTCTGAAAAGAAGTTAGCCGAAGTTGCTTATGTTAAAGCTTTAGTTGATTTAGAAAAGTTACCTAAAGATACTCCAGTTGGAGAAGTAAAACTAAATGATAATACTTTAGTTGCTTATGATACCAATGGTGAAATGGTTGATGTTGAAATATTACCTAAAGCAATCGGAGCAACCTTAACTGTTACATCAACAAGTAAGAGTGTTCCAATTAGAGTTATTCCAGATGGAGACCTTGCAGTTGGATATGCAATTGAGTCAACTACTACAAGTGTTTCTAATGTAACAATCTATGGTGATGAAGAATTATTACAAAAAGTTGAATATATTCCAGTTGTAGTTGATGTTGATGGATTATCTAGTGATAAAGAATTTAATGTTAATCTTGAAAAACCAGCTGGTGTAAGAGATATGAGTGAAAAGAGTGTTACAGTTAAATTAAAAGTTGGTGAACAAGCTCAAAAAGAAGTTACAAATGTTCAAGTTCATACGATTAATTTAGCAAATGGCTTGAAAGTAACAGCTGGTAGTGCTAGTGATAGTGTTGTTACAGTTATTGTTAAAGGAAGCAAAGAAGCCTTAGATGAAATAGATGCTAGCAAGATAATTGCTAATGTTGACCTTTCTAAATATACAACTCCAGGTGAATATGAAGTTGATGTTACAGTTACAGGTGAAGATTTAAGAGCAACTTATGAATCTAAGACTAAGAAGATTAAAGTTAGAATTTATGAATAATAAAAAGGTTACCCAAGTGGTAGCCTTTTAAAAAAATATCTAGTTTAAGTTAATTAACCTAGATATTTCTTCTTTTTCATTTTTAATTGTATTATATTCATCAAATGTAAAGAACTTAGTTGAAAAATTAGTTGGTCCTTTATCTTTTAAAGTATTATAAACGGATATTTTACTATTATAATAATCAATTGTTGCTTCTAAGTTTATTTGAATATTATAAAGTTTTCTTTTTAAAAGTAGAAAATCTGAACTCTTTAATAATTCATCATAGTTATCAACATATTCATTTAATTCATAAGTAGTTTTATCAAGCATATCAATTAAATCACTTTGTAAACATTCTCTTGTATCAAAATTTAAAAAGTTTTGAAAAGCTTCTTCTCTTATACTTAAATTATCTTTGATATACTTAATCATTTCTTTATAAACTTTATACTTTTGTTTTAAATAATCATTGATATCTTTCTTAGACATATCAAGAGGAGTTAAAATACTCCTGATTTTATTCTTTCCGATTATTAAAACTATTATAATAAAGATAATTAAAAGGACTGCAACTGAAATTGCTAAAATTATTATATTCTTCACTTTATATCACCAATTATATTTTAGCAAATTTCTTAAAAATTTTCAACTAAAGTGTAACATCTTCATTAAATTCTAAATAATTAATGTAAATATTCCATAACATATAACGTTTATTTGAGTCAAGAGCTTTCAATAAGAAGAAATCTCTACCCCATGCTTCAAGTATTCCTTCAAAAACTTTATCACGCCATTCAATTGAATCATTAAAAGACATATAAACTTTTAAAGTTTTACCAATATTCTTGTTTAATAACTCTTCAGCATATTCATTAGTAATTTCTGTTCCCCCTACTCCTGGAGCTGATGATGATTCACTTGGAATATAAGAAGGGTTCATACTTGAAGTACTTGGATAACCATTTTGATATGGATTATAATTATAACTATTATTCATAAAAACCTCCATTAAAGTGTATGATATTTATAGATAAATATGTAAAGTTTAAGTAAACTATTGAATTTAGGTCTTGATAGTCAAGATTAATTTTTTTATAATAGTAGTATATGTAGAAGGAGGACTTATGAATGATGATGATTTAAAAGTTGATACAATTCAAAAAAGTGAAATAAGTGAAGAAATAAAAAAATTAGCCCTCGCCTACGCGAAATATGATAAAAAAAATCGAGATGCAACGCCTGTATTTGATTTTTCATTGGAGGAGGATAAAATGAAAATAAGTGTTGGAATTAGTAATAGACATGTTCATTTAAGTTTTGAAGATTATAATACTTTATTTAAAGATACAAAGATGGAAGTAGTAAGGAATTTAAATCAACCAACTCAGTTTGCTAGTAATTTATTTGTAACAATTAAAACTCTCAAAGATGAGATAAAAGATGTTAGAGTTTTAGGACCAATTAGAAATTATACGCAAGTTGAACTAAGTAAAACAGATTGTTATAAATTAGGAGTTAATCCTCCGGTTAGAGATTCAGGAGATATAGAAGGTTCTGAAGTATTAACAATTATAGGACCATTTGGAAGTGTAACTAAAGCCTGTGGAATAATAGCAACTCGTCATATTCATGTTGATAGTAGGATAAGAGCCGAAAAGAATTTAGTTGGAATAAAAGAAGTAAGTGTTAAAATTCCGGGAGAAAAAGGTGGTATTATTAATCATGTTCATTTAAAAGATTCAGATGAAGCCTATTTTGAACTCCATTTAGATACGGATGATGCGAATGCTTTCTTATTAAAAAATAATGATGAAGTTGAGATTATTCTTTAGCTTCATCATTGTCTTTTTCAGTATCTTGTTTTTCTTCATATTCATCAAATACTTCTTGCGTAAACCCTGGTTCTGTTCCTTTAATATAATAAAGGATTTTTTTATTTTTAGATTCATTAGTAGCAAGATTTCCTGTGATTGGGTCAACGATTACTCCAACAACATTACTTGGAATTTCATACCAAGATACTTCTTTATCAACAAGATATTCTTCCATAGCATTAGCCCAGATTTTCTTAGAATACCTAAAATCATTTGTTGTCATTTCTTTATTATCGTCATATCCTATCCAAATTGAAGTAACAACATTTTTATTAAAACCAATTATCCAGTTATCTGTATTAGTTGAACCTGATTTAATCGCATAGTCATGTTTTAAGAGAGATGCAATTGAAATATTTGTTGGATAAGTATAATCAATCATATTATAATCATAAGTTCCTTTTAATAAATCATTTAAAATAAAGGTAATACTCTTATTCAAAACAACTTCACTTGTATCTTTATGTTCATATAAAATATTTCCTGCCATATCTGTAACCTTTTTTATAAAATAAGGTTCATGTTTAATTCCTTCACTTGCTAAAGTAGCATAAGCATTCGTGATTTCTAAATGATTTAATTCAACTGTTCCAAGAGGAAGAGAAGCAATTGGTTCTAATTTAGTTTTAATCCCTACCCTTTTAGCCGTGTCAATTAAGTTTTCACTTCCTAAGAATAAATGTGTTTTGATTGCATAAATATTGTCGGAAAAAGAGATGGCTGATGCCATACTTATAGCCTTATTAGCATATAAATTATTATAATTTTTAGGAGTATAAACATTGTTAGCACTTATAGTAAACGTTGTTTCTTGAGATAAAAATGATGTACTAGCCGTAAATCCATTTTCAAGAGCATTATAATATAAAAATGGTTTCATGATTGAACCTACTTGTCGTTTCGAATTTAATGCTCTATTGAACTGTGATTTATTAAAATCCCGTCCACCAACTAAACCTATTACACTTCCGTCCTCAGGATTAATCATAATCCCACTTGCCTGAATCTCTTCGTTATCCGTGATAGTACTTTTAATACTATTTTCTAAACTTGTCTGAGCTTTAACATCTAAGTTCGTATAAACTCTAATTCCTCCATTTTGTAAATTAGTTTCGATAACATTTCCCAAACTTTTTAACTCATCCATAACAGCATCTTGATAATACATTAAAGTATCTAAATCAAGCCCATCTTTCTTACCATGAAATTTTAACTCTTCATTTAAAGCATCATTATATTCATCTTTAGTAATAACTCCTTCTTCATACATCGTCTTTAAAATATAAGTTTGTCTTTTCTTAGCGAGTTCATGGTTAATTAAAGGAGAATAATTAGAAGGTGACTTAGGAATTCCAACTAGCATTGCCGATTCAGCCAACGTTAACTCACTTGCTTTTTTATCAAAATAAAATTCACTCGCATTTTCAATTCCATACATTGCATGACCATAATTAATACAATTTAAATAGCCTTCTAAGATATCATCTTTTGAATAATGTGTTTCTATTTGAATAGTATACCAAAGTTCATGAATTTTCCTCTCCCAAGTCTTATCAAAATCTAAATATAAATTCTTAGCAAATTGTTGAGTAATCGTTGAAGCTCCCTCTTTATAACTTCTACTAGTTAAATTAGTATACATAGCTTTCATAATTCTTAAAACATCAAATCCATGATGTTTATAAAAATTTTTATCTTCAATTGTAATTGTTGCTTTTTTAACATAATCACTTATTTCATCAACACTTACCCATTTACTAGTTCCATTTCCTTGAAAAAACACTGCTTCTGTATTATCATATAAAGTATAACTACCATTTCCACTTATACTAAGTTTAGGTAACATTTTAGCATATAAATAAATACCAGCAATCGAAAAGAATGCTAAAAAAACAAGGATAATCATTGATTTAGTCATGAATTTTAAAAATCTCATAATCTCACCTATTTCTATTATCCTCAAAAAATATTAAAAATATGTGTTTAAATGAAAAAATGAACTATTATTTAAGTTCATTAGTATAATTTTTAATACATAAATTTATTTATCTTTTATAAGTTTATTATCTATTAGAAATTTTATATCTTTGTTCCAAACTTCTTCAAATAAAGGTTTATTTGTAATTCCTAATAGTTTCTCATAACTATCTTTCATAATTTCTTTATTAGATATTAATGTTTCAAAATTTTCTAGTTCTCTTGAATCATATTTTAATATTTCTTTAATTTTTTCAATGTTTATATCATTATCTTTAATTATTAAATAAACATCTAATAAATCCTTTGCTCTTCTAAAAACATGAGAACCTGATAAAGCACTTAATTTATCTGCTAGCATTTTTTCTAAAGATGAATACTTTATATCAATATCTTCAAATTTATAAACAACATAAAATGGATTATTTTTAATGTCTAAATCGATTTTTGATAATACGCTCTTTTCAGAATCTAAAATTTTAAAACCCATAGAACTATTTTCATTTGGTAGGCGACTAACTTCTAATTTGCAAGTTGCATCCACTTTTTTTACTGCATTACTGAAAATTTTTGTTATTTTATCTAAATTTTTTTCACCAGTCCAGTTGGCATCAATATCTATTGTTCTTCTTTCAATGATATTGCTCTTATGTATTTGACTAAGCAAGTCTTTTAATGCTAAACCACCTTTAAATACAATTGAAGCATTTTCTTTTGATATTTCATGAATAATTTTATATAAAAATTCTTCTAGTTCTTTGTCATCATTGCTCATAATATAAAGCTCCTTCCTCTTTGAAATGTTTTGCTTTTAAAGATAATCTTTTTGGTAATTCTAATCCTTTATATGATTTGTTATTATCAAAGTAGTAATTAGCAAATGTTTCATATAAAATTTGAGGGTCAGTTTCCTTTTTTTCTAACATATCTTTAATTGCAATTTCGATAGGAGAAACTTTAATTCCTTTTCTATCTATAAATGGAATATTATTTAAATCTTTTACTATAAAACATTTTATGTATGGTTTATTAAAGTCAACTAACGAATAAACATAAATCTGATGTCTAAAACCACCATTTGAATAACCTAGTAAATCAGCAGCACTTTCCATACAAACAATACAATTTAAATCTTTTAATAAAATTCTATAAACATCTAAAAATGATAAAAGTCTGGTTTGTTTGTCAATGTCTCTTGCATATTCATAAATGCTCTTATTAATATCATCTATCATTTCGTTTCTCCTTTCTTTACTAATATTATACTATATTTTTATTACTTTTACAAATTTTCTATAAATTTCTAATTTTGACAAATGTATATATTTGTTATATAATAATATTACTTAGTTGACTTGTGAAGGATTAAAGCTGGGTTCTCAAAGAGAGTAGATATAGTTATTATATTTAGAATTCCCTTGCTCCTGGGGTCAACTATTATTTTTTACCAATTGTTTATTCCTTATAAATTTTATTTCAGTAATTAATCTTACTACACTTTCTAAATCATACTTTTCATTTATATCAAATGCTAAATTATCTTCGATTAAATTTCTTTCTTTTAATTCAGCTATATTTAAAATAGTAGCATATAATAAAGCATCATAGTTAAAACAACTATCTCTAAGAACAGCAATATTTATATATTTATTTTCATATATTAAATATAAGTATAAAAGAGCAATTTTCTTATAGATAACTACTTTATCTGAATTACTATAGGTTTTATTATTTATAATCTCTTTAGTTAAATGTTCAAGTTCTTTAAAAGTAAGACTTTTTGTTACTTGCATATTCATTTGAAATTTTTGTTCATAGGTTTCTATCCAAACATCTAAATAATTAAGGATAGAACTTATATTATTTTCTTCATATTTTATAACTGATAAGATTCTTGCTAAAAAGTCTTTTAACATAAGATTATTAAGTTTACCTTCTCTTGCTAAGACTTCATATTCCTTATTTAATGTTTCATAACTTTTAGGATTTATCTTTTTAAGTTTTACTAATAAAGTTTGTATTTTTAATACTAAAGTTGTATCACTGCTATCTACTGTTATTTGTTTTTTTAGAGTTACTTCTTTAGTTTCTTTTTTTATAAATTTTATTTCCTTTATTAGTTTTACTATACTTTCTAAACTATAATTTTCATTTATATCAAATGCTAAATTATCTTCGATTACATTTCTTTCTTTTAACTCAATTATATTTAAAATAGTAGCATATAATAAGGTATCATAGTTAAAACAACTTTCTCTAACTTCATCTATATTTATATATTTATTTTCATATATTAAGTATAAATATAAAAGAGAAATCTTTTTATAAATAACTAACTTATCTTCATTACTATATATATTACTATTGTTTATAATTTCTTTAGTTAAATGTTCAAGTTCTTGAAAAGAGAATTTTTCTTCTTGATGACTATTCATTAGAACTCTCTTTTCAGTAGTTGTTATTAAAAAATCTAAGTAATTAATAAGAGTACTTCCATCTCTTATATCGTATTCTAATGATACTAAAATTTTTGCTAAAAAATCTTTTAACATAAAACTATTAAGTTTATTATCTCTTGTTAATTGTTCATATTCTTTACTTAATAAATCATAACTTCTTGGATTTAAAGTTTTAAGTTTTACTAATAAGGTTTGTATTTTTAATACTAAAGCAACATCACTATTATTTAATTCTTTAGTTAACTTTAATTGTTCTTTAGTTTTTTCTCTTAATAAATTATTATTATCTATTTGCTCTTTTTTATTTACTTCTTTTAGTTCTTGTTTATCTTCTATTTTTTGTTTATCTTTTGAAATTTTCTTTTTATGAATTGGAATAAGCATATCTTTTTTCTTAAGTTCTTTAATTATTCTTTTCGTATTTAAAGGACTATATTTTATTAAAACATAAATAGCATTAACCAAGGGAATCGTGGTAATTGCTTCTTCATCAAGATTAGGAATGTTATCTATACCAAAATCAATTTTATAATATAATTTACGAAGTTTTTTTCTAAGAAATTTCTTATATGATTTACAATATAAACTTGTAAAGTAATAAGAACCATGGATAGCTAAAACAAAACCAAAAACAATAGTTAATAATGAAGTAGAAATCATTTAAAATTACCACCTTTAATAAGTATAAGTCCCTTTTTTTAGTTGCCTATTATAGTATAAATTTATTGCATTGTCAAGATTAGTTCCTCAGATAAATATGATTACTAAAAGTATTAATATAAAGAAAATAACTATTATTTTTTAAAAGAAAAGTAAAAATATTAAAAATATTAAAAATATGTGTTCAAATTACTCTATTTGTGGTATAATGCTAGTCGATATATATTTTATATGTGTCGGTGAGTTATGGGAAAAGTAAATTTATTAGTAAAATATTGTTTAAGAAATGAAAAATATGAATACAATATAAAAGGAATTTTAAGTAATAAAAAATTAATATTTAAAACTTTAGATTCCAAGATGATATTACAAAAAGATGAAAATATTTTAAAAAGAATAAATGATGATGTTGAAATAACTTTTCTCTTTAACGAAGAAAAAACTTTAATTAAAGAAAAAAGTAGTAACAAAACTATATGTTTAAATATAAATATATTAGAACTTGAAAATAAAGATAATTATTTTAAAGTTAAATATAAGATTGATGAAGATATATTTTTGATAATTATAATGATAAAATGAGAAAATGGAGGATTTTATGAAAGAGATTAAAAAAGAAGATATTGAAAACTTATCTTATAAGGATATTACATTTATGATTTTAGAGAATGCTAAGAAAGGAATTAATACTCTTGATTTATTTACTGAGATTGTAACTAAATTAGAGTTACCGGTTGCAACAATTGAAAATAAGATAGGAGATTATTATACTTCCCTTGCAACTGATAAAAGGTTTATTTTAGTTGATGGAGTATGGGATTTAAGAAAGAGACATACATCTGATAAGGTTATTGTTGACTCTTTAGAAGAGGAAGAAGAAGAGGAAGAAGAACTTATTGATAATGAAGAAGAAGACATGATGTTAGAAGATGAATATGGTGATGAATATACAGATGATGTTTCCGTTGATGATGATGACTTTGATGCAAATGACGATGATGATGACTTATCAGATTTAGTTGTTTTAGATGAAGATGATTTGAATTAGCAGTCCCTTTATATATTGATTAAGGAATGGAGGCTAAAATGTTAGAAAGATTAGAATCAATTAAAAAGAAATTTGAAGAATTAAATGAAGAACTTATGAAACCTGAGGTCTTAAGTGATGTTAAGAAATCTAAGGAAATATCAATTGAACTTGCAAGTATTGAAGATGTTGTTGCTTGTTATGATAAATATTCTCATGTTTTAAGTGATTTAGAAGAAGCAAAGAATATGCTAAATGATAAAGAATTAGCAGACTTTGCAACGGAAGAAATTGCAAGACTAGAAAAAGAAAAAGAAGACTTAGAACATGAATTAGAGTTATTACTAATACCTAAGGATAAAAATGATGTTAAAAATGTTTTAATGGAAATCCGAGGAGCAGCCGGAGGAGACGAAGGAAATATATTCGCGGGTGATTTATTTAGGATGTACGAAAAGTATGCTCTTAAAAGTGGCTTTCAAGTTGAAGTTTTAAATGCAATAGATGGTACAAGTGGTGGATATACTTTAATTGAATTTATGGTTAAAGGAAAAAATGCTTATTCGAAGTTTAAATATGAAAATGGTTCCCATCGTGTTCAAAGAGTACCAGTTACCGAAGCCAATGGTAGAATCCAAACATCAACGGCAACAGTTTTAGTTATGCCGGAAGCCGAAGACTTTGAAGTTGATATTAAAGAAAGTGATATTCGCGTTGATATTTATAGAAGTAGTGGAGCTGGTGGACAACATGTTAATACAACCGATAGTGCCGTTCGAATGATTCATATTCCAACCGGAATTGTTGTTACTTGTCAAAATGAAAGAAGTCAAATTAAGAATCGTGAGAAAGCATTCCAAATCTTAAAAAGTAGAGTTTATGACTATATGAGTGCTAAAGAAGAAGCGGAAACCGGGGCTATTCGTAAAAGCAAAATTGGAACCGGGGATAGAAGTGAAAAAATCAGAACTTATAACTATCCTCAAAATCGAGTAACTGACCATCGAATCGGATTTACAACTAAACAATTAGATAGAGTTATGGAAGGTGAACTAGACCCAATAATTGATGCTTTAATCAAAGAAGACCAAATTAGAAAACTTGCGGGTGAATAAGTGAAGATTGAAGAATTACTTTGTCTTGGAAATAAGACAGTTCATAAAGACCAAACTAAGTTATTACTAGGAACCTTATTAAATATCAATCCTTTAGAATTAAATCTACATTTAAATGATATAGTAGACTTAGAAATAGAAACTAAATTTAAAGAATTACTAGAAAGTTTAGAAAAAGGAGAACCCTTACAATATGCTCTTAAAAGTACAAACTTTTATGGACTTGATTTTTATGTTGATAAAAGAGTTTTAATTCCAAGATTTGAAACCGAAGAATTAGTTAGTAATACTAATAATTATCTAAATAAATACTTTAGTAATAATATCAAAGTTTTAGATTTATGTTCTGGAAGTGGTTGTATAGGATTAACTTTAAAATATTTAAATAAGAATCTTGATGTTACTTTAAGTGATATCTCAATTGATGCCCTTGAAGTTGCAAGAATTAATCAAGAAAGATTAGGATTAGATGTTAAGATAATAGAATCTGATTTATTTCAAAATATTCATGATAAATATGACTTAATTATTGCTAATCCACCTTATATAAGTTATCAAGATAACGAAATAGATAAACTAGTTTTCGATAATGAACCTCATTTAGCTTTGTTTGCAGATAACAATGGCTTAGAATACTATGATAAAATTTTAAGTAAATGTGAATGTTACTTAAATGATAAATATTTAATAGCTTTTGAAATAGGTTATAAACAAGAAAATGATGTAGTTAATCTTGCTAATAAGTATTTAGAAAATATTAAAATAATTACCAAAAAAGATATGGAAGGTAATCCTCGAATGGTTTTTATCTTTAAAAATATTGAAATAAATGAATAAAAAAGAAGAAATCACCCATTATTAATATGAAAGGTGATTTTTTTGAAGACAAAAACAATAATATTAACCATAATTGCTTTAGTTGTAGTTATACTAGTTAAAAATAAAAATGATAATATAGTAATTCCTAAAGAATCTATTAGAATTAGAATAATTGCAAGTTCTAATGAAGAAACTGATATAAATGAAAAATTAAAAGTTAAAAAAGAAGTAGAAAAAGAACTTGCTAAATTACTTAAAGATACTAAAAGTATTGAAGAAGCAAGAAATATTATTAATAAAAATTTAGATAAATTAAATATTGTAATAGATGATACAACTGATTATAAATATGATGTTAAGTTTGGAAAGAATTATTTTCCTAAAAAGTATTATAAAGGAGTTTTATATGATGAAGGAGAATACGAATCTTTAGTAATAACTTTAGGTCAAGGAACAGGTGATAATTGGTGGTGTGTATTATTCCCTCCCCTATGTCTTCTTGAAGGAAATGAAGATACAGAAGATGTAACATATCAGTTTTATGTTAAAGAAATAATTGATAAATACTTTTAAGTCAAGACAAACTTGACTTTTTTTTAAATTCATTATATAATATGTTCGTATTAAGTGAGGGGAATTATGGAAAATAAAATTATTAGATTAGTTATTGTAAGAAATGATACGAATAATATTTTAGGTTTTGTTGCTTTAAGAAGTAATGGAACAGAAACTTATGGTTTTAATGAAACAGCTGAATCCAGAAAATCTCATATGAATAAATTAATGAATGAACTTATGAGAACTTATCCAAATGGATTAAGTGAGTTAATTAGAAATAATGATACAAAAGGTATTAAAGAAGCATTAATTAAAAATGGTTACTTACTTGAAACTAAAAAAGACATTATTACTAAGTTAACAATTCATGAAGATAATGAAGAATATTTTGAAGTTGAATATGCGAATAAAGAGAGTGAAATTATTCGTGCAGATGATTATGCTAATATAAATGATTATGATAAAATACTTGAAGTTTGTAAACAAGAAATAGAAAAAACTTATAGAATAACGAATATTCAAAATTTTAAAGGATTAGTTGAAGATATTATGCCTGAAAAAGTAGATGGTGAAAAAGTCTATGGAGCCGATGATGAATATGAGTTTGAAGATGAAGATGATGAACTAATTGAAAGAGGAGTTAATAAAGTTAAAGACAATTTAAAAGTTAATAACTTTAAGTGGACTAAAAGATTATTAGCAGTAGTTACGGCAGGAGCGATTGCCCTTGGTGCTTATAGTTGTGGTAAAAAGAAAGAAAAAGAGGAAATTGAAAATACTCCATCAATTGAAATATCTGATTCAGAAGAATTTCCAACTTTTGTTCCTACATCTGTACCAACTCAGATTCCAACTCAAGTACCAACTATGGTTCCAACACCAGTACCTACTCCTGTACCTACAAGCGTTCCAACACCAATTCCAACGCCAGTTGTAACTTCCGTTCCAAGTAATTATATGACACCATATGAAAAATCATTAGAACCTGAACCATATACATTTTTATCTTATAATCCAGAAGATAGCATGGAATTATTTACTATTATAGATAGTGAAGGTTCTGAAGAAGTATATGATTATAATAATACCAATATAAATCAAGTTAATATTGAAAGTTTATATGAAATTACAACTAGAAATTTAAGTGAATTACTTTACTTTGCAAATAAGGGAGAAAGTCCCCTTGCCCATTATGATGAATTATCAGTTGCACCTAGAAGAGTTCATTATGAAAGACTTATCTGGGGTTTAAATCCAATTGATGCAGGTTATGTTAAAAAGTTTTCTGATTATAATAATGATATAATTTATCTAGGATATATGTTAGAAGACCCAATTCAAGCTAAAGAAGTTAATAACTTAGTTGTAAGAGAAATGATTAGATGTATAGACTACAATCAACCTTTAAGATATACTGTTAATGGACAAGAAGTATGTACGCGTTTTACAGATTTAAGTTATGAAGCTCAAGAGGCAATTAGAAAAATGTGCTGGGGAAATTACTGTTTATTAGGAAGTGATATCGTTGAATTTGATGGAGATTATTACAATCAAGCCTTACTTGGTATAGATATCTATGGCTTATCTCAAGAGCCAACTTCAAAACGATAGAAATTAGCACGAAATGTGCTTTTTTTCTTTACTTTTCAAAAAAAATGTAGTATTCTTTAGGAGGTGATTATTATGTTAGTTAATAGTAAAAAAATGCTTTTAAATGCTAAGAAAAAAGGTGAAGTAGTTTTCCATTTTAATATCAATAATTTAGAATGGACTAAATGTATTCTTGAAAAATGTGATGAACTAAAAGTCCCAGTTATTTTAGGAGTATCTGAAAGTGCAATCAAATATATGGGAGGTTATGATGTTGTTGCATCTTTAGTTTATAGTTTAATTGTTGATTTAGAAATAAAAACTGATGTTTGTTTACATCTTGACCATGGTAAAAGTGTTGAAAGTTGTATGCGAGCAATTGATGCTGGTTTTACTTCGGTTATGCTAGATATGTCTAATAAACCATATCAAGAAAATGTTGAGAAAGTATCGGAAGTAGTTAAATATGCCAAGAATAATGATGTATCCGTTGAAGCGGAAATTGGTTCTATGGGAGAGTTAAAGAATAATCAATTAGAAAAAGGAACTAATACTACTTTAGAAGATTGTGTAAGATTTGTCCAAGATACTAAGGTTGACTCGGTTGCCCCAAGTGTTGGAACAGTTCATGGAATTTACAAGGGAGAACTTAATATTGATTATAAACTAATTGAAAATTTAGCCAATGAAGTACCGGTTCCTTTAGTATTACATGGAGGAAGTGGCTTAGATATAAAAGTTCTTAAGAAATGTAAAGAAGCAGGAATTACCAAAATAAATATTAATTCTGATATTCAAGATGCTTGGAGTAAAGCCGTAAGAGAATTTATAGAAAAAAATAAAGAAGTAATAGACCCAAGAAAAATAATTGGAGCAGGTTTTGATGCTATTAAAGAAACAGTTGCTTCCAAGATTAACATTAATAAATAAAACAAATAAAATATAGTGGTGATTAAGTATGAAAGTATTAAACGTAACAGGAAATCAAAAATTAACAGGAAGTATAAGAATAAGTGGAGCTAAAAATAGTGCTGTTGCTTTAATTCCTGCAACTTTGCTTGCAAATGGTGTAACAACTCTTTGCAATGTTCCTGATATTTCAGATATAGATGTCTTAGAAAAAACTTTAGAATATTTAAATGTATCCGTGAAAAGAGCCAGTGGTAGTCTTTTGATTGATACTAAAAACTTAGAAAATAAAGAAATACCTGAGGAGTTATCGAATAAACTTCGAGCTTCTTACTATTTCATGGCTGTTCTTTTAGCTCGCTTTAAGCATGTTGAAATGTATTTTCCAGGCGGATGTCAAATAGGTTCTCGTCCAATTGACCAAACTTTAAAAGCCTTTAAATTATTAGGTGCTAAGATTGAAGAAAAAGGATGCTTATTTGTAATTGATGCGAAAGTTTTAAAAGGTGCTAAAATTCATTTAGATATGCCAAGCGTTGGAGCAACCATCAATGCCGTAATAGTTGCATCTTTAGCCAAAGGAAAAACGATAATTACAAATGCAGCCAGAGAACCCGAAATAGTAGATTTAATAGATATGCTTAATAAAATGGGAGCTAAGATTGAAGGAGCCGGCACTAGTACCATTACAATTACAGGAGTTGAAAGTTTAAATGGAACAAATCATGATATAATTCCTGATAGAATTGAAGCTGGAACTTATACCATAATCGGAGCTTTACTTGGTGATTATTTAAAAGTTGATAACATTATTCCAGAACACATCAAAAGTATAACGGATAAGTTAGAAGAAATGGGTGCTAATCTTGATATTCATTCCGATTACTTAATAATTGATAGTCAAAATAAATTAAAAAAGGTAGATATTGAAACTCATGTTTATCCAGGTTTTCCAACAGATTTACAACAACCATTCACTACTCTTTTAACAAGAGCAACCGGTGAAAGTCATGTAACAGAAAATATTTATGAAAATAGATTTATGAATGTTTATTACTTAAACAAAATGGGAGCCAATATCTCACAAGATGGTAAAACTATAACCATAAGTGGACCAACCAAATTAAAAGGTGCAAAAGTTAGTGCCACCGACCTTAGAGCTGGTGCTTCCCTTCTAATTGCAGCCTTAGTAGCAGATGGGGACACCGAAATAGAAAATATTGAACATATTTTAAGAGGATACGAGCAAATAGTAGAAAAATTGACAAACGTAGGTGCTAAAATAGAGATTAAAGAAATATAATAAAATATATCTTTAATCTTTTATTTTGGAGGTCATAATGAAAAAAATACTTGTTGTAGTCTTAATCTTTGTTTTAGTTTTTATAATTTATAAAGCTAATGATAATGAATTAATAGATTATATGTCTTTAGGAGATTCAATCAATGAAGGAATAAACTCTTATGGTAACCATAGTTATGGTTATAATGACTATTTAAAATCTTATTTAGAAAATAATGATTTACTTCATAAATATAATTCTTATTATTCTAAGAATAACTATACTATTCTAGAACTAATAGATGATATTAAAGATGATAAATCAGTTTTATATGACGATAAAACCTATAATATCAAAAAAGAATTAAGGGAAGCAGATTTAGTAACAATTGCCATTGGCATGGATGAATTAGTTGAAATATTAAATACGAAAGAAAATTTAGATAGTATAAAACCTAAATTAGATACTATGATAAGTAATATGGATACCTTATTAAAAAGTATAACTTCCTTATCAAAAACCAAAATAATTTTAATAGGTTATTATAATCCCTATCAAGATACTAAAGAATCAAGTAGAATATTTGCTTATTTAAATGATAAATATAAATCTTTAGCAGATAAATATAAGATAACTTATGTTGATATTTATAATGCTATTAAACAAGATAAAAACTATTTACCAAATGAAAAAGATTATCATTTAACTAGTCGAGGTTATTTAAAAATTGCTAATGAAGTTATTAAAAAGATTGAAAAAACTTTATAAAAAGTTACAAAAAAGTGTTGACTTCAATTAAAAATAATGTTATATTAATATCACATAAGAAATTATGTGATGCAGAAATGCATATATTAGGATAGTTACTTCTTAAAGTAACAAAAAAAAGCGGTGTACCCAGCCCTTAAATTGGGAGTTGATAAAGCGGTGTACCCAGCCATTAAATCGGGAGTTGATAAAGCGGATTAGGGTTATATACTCTAATCTTTTATTTTATTCGAAAGTTAATAGATGTTGTAACTTTAAATTATTAGAAGAAAAATGTTTAGAATATAATAAAACTATGGTTTCTGCATAGAATTAATTGATAAAAATAGTAAAAATAAGCGAATTAAAGCAAAAAATGCTTGATTTTTATAGAAAAAGTTGGTATACTACATAAGAAAAGTTTATTACTATGACTTTTTGTCATGGCGAAAGGAGATTAAAATGAAAAAAGATATTCATCCTAAAAATTATGAAGTAACTGTTACTTGTGCTTGCGGAGAAACTTTTAAGGCTATTTCAACAAGACCAGAAATCAATGTTGAAGTATGTTCAAAATGTCATCCTTTTTATACAGGAAAACAAACTAGAGCATCTCGTGCAGGTAGAGTTGACAAGTTTAATAAGAAATATGGATTTGAAAAAGGCGAATAATAAGTCTTTTTTTAATGCAAGGGAGGTTTATATGATTGATGTAGAAGAATTAAAAAGAAAAATTAATATTGTTAAAGATAATTATTATCGGAATAATGACCATAATAGTTGGTATAAATATTATATGGTTGTTGTAGCACATTATGGAATTATAACAATAGAAAGTAGAACTGCTAATGATAAAGCAATTTATGAAACTTTACTAGAATATGTTTTAGATTTAAAAAATAATAACTTTAATTTATCTAATTTTGAAATTAATAAAATAATGGAAATGGAACATTATTTAAAAAAAGAATTAGAAATAAAAACTTTAAAGAAATAATTTTTGGATTAAAGCATTTTATAGTTGCTTTTTTTTTACAAAAATGGTATATTATGGTTGGTGATAAATATGGATAAGATAAAATTAGGATTTGCATCAGACCATCGTGGATATCTTCTAAAAGAAGAACTTATTAAGAACTTTAAACATCATGAAAAAGTTTTAGAAGTTGTTGATTATGGTACAAACTCAAAAGAATCTTGTGATTATCCTGATTATGCTAAAATGTTAGGTCGAGATATTAAGGATAAAACAATTGATTTTGGAGTTGCTATTTGTGGAAGTGGAATTGGAATTAGTATTGCTTTAAATAAAATAAAAGGAGTTTACTGTGCTAAATGCAATAATGCACTTGAAGCAAGTTATACAAGACTTGATAATAATACAAATGTAATAGCATTTTCTGGAGATACTCCTTTAAAAGAAGCAATTAATATGGTTAATACTTTTATTGAAACAGATTTTAGTAATTTAGAAAGACATAAAAAAAGAATTGAAAAAATAAAAGAAATCGAGGAAGAAAATGACTAAGTTTGTATTATATGTTTTAGTAACTATTTTAACTACTTGGGCAATGGATGGAATAAACATAAATGCTATTTTTAAAAAAGGACAAGTTGTTAAAGCAAGAGTTGCTTATTTCTTAATATTATTATCTATTGTATACTTAGTTACTAACTTTATTTATGATTTTATCTATATAAAAATATTTTAAAAAATGTATAAAAAATGATTAACAGGAAATACTTTAAATGAGGTGAAAATATGAAATTAAAACCATTTGTATTTCCTGTTTTATATATTTCTTTAATATTAATGCTTATTTTAGGACTATTCTTTACAAGTAGGGCTATGAAAAGTGATTTAGAAGATTCTTTAAGTGATGTTACTTATGTTTCATCAGTTATTCTAGGAGATATTGTTCCCGTTGTAAATACAGAAGCAACCGTTAGTAATCCTTATGTTTTAGAAAGTGTTAAAATAAAAAGATACTTTTATAATGCAGAAGATGATATTGATAGACAAAAAGAATCAGTTGTTTACTATGATAATACTTATATGCCAAATACAGGAATTGACTATGTAAATGAAGAGAAATTTGAAGTTACATCAATTTTAGATGGAACCGTAATTGATATTAAAGAAGATGAATTACTAGGAAAAATTGTTGAGGTAAGACACGAAAATGAATTTGTTTCATCATATGCAGGGTTAAGTGAAATAAGTGTTCAAAAAGGAGAAGCTATCACACAAGGAACGAAGATTGGTATGAGTGGAACTAATAAAATCAACGAATCTTTGGGAAATCATTTACATTTAGAAATATATAAAAATGGAGTTAATGTTGACCCTCTTAAAGTAATTGGTCAAAAACTAGGTGATTTATAATAATCATCTTTTTTTGTAAACATTTGTAAAATTTTAAAAATATTTTATTAAAATCTAAAAAAGATATGATATATTAAAGATAGTAAAGGAGTGTTAAAATGAATTTAGAAAGTTTAAAAACTGCTAGACATATTGAAGAAGTTATAAACCATCCAAATCCAATGGTTATGGAAGCAACAAAATTATATTTAAGTGGACAAAGACTTAGTGTGTCAGCATTTGGTTCAGATTTTATAAAAGTTTATTTAGAAATTGAGTGTCAAATGTATGCGTATTTAAATAGAACAAAGCAAGAAGAAGCAAGTAAAAAGCCACAGTTCTTAAGAGATACTTTTGTAGAAGATACTATTGAAAAAGCTTCTGAAAGTCCAAAATTTAAAATTTAAGATTAAAATCAGGAAACTGATTTTTTTCGGCTCTACAACTTTTAGTGGGGTGAAATAATTCCCCCCTTTACGATTTTTAGTGGGGTAAAAAATAAAAAAGCAACAATATCTAGTGGGGTGATAGTTTGAAAAAACTACACCTTTTGCTGGGGTTGCTTTTTTAAAATTCTACAATTTCTATTGGGGTATTGATTGATATACAAATTTTAATATAGATAAGATATCTTTAAAAATTTTAAAAAATTATTCTTTCCACTTTCTTTTAAAGAAAGTGCCGTCGGAGACATATATATAATGCCCTTCTCGGCTTCTTTGTTTACTTTCTTTTCCGTAAAAGAAAGTAAAGCCTGTCTGGCAAGACGAAAAATAGGACTTTCAATAAGTTCTTTTTTTTGAGATAATTTTATAGTAACACTAGATAGATGTTACAGAAAGAGGTTGTATGAAAAAAGAAGAAATGAGATGTCTATTAAAATTAGATTCAAGTATAGACATTACCAAAATTGAAGAAGAGAAAGGAGAAATAAATATTCATGTAAAAAGTAAAAAGAAAAAAGTAAGATGTCCATATTGCAATAATTTTAGCGATAAGATACATGATTACTTGAAACCAAGCAAAGTTAATTACTTAAAAACATCAGAGCAACATACCAACTTAATAGTTTATAAAAGACGATTTGAATGTAAGGTTTGTAATAAATCATTTACAGAAGATTTAGGATTAACTAATAAGAATCAATCGGTTTCATTAAAGTTAAAGCAATTGATACTAAAAGATTGTTTAAATCGAGATAAAACAATAAAACAAATTTCTATTGATAATAAAGTATCAGAAACAACAGTAAGAGCGATATTTTTGGAGGCAATGAAAAATTATCCTGATGAAGTAAAGAATTTACCAGAAGTAATATCTTTAGATGAAGTATCAACCTATACAGAAGAAGGAGTGTATTCTGTTATTTTAAATGATCCAATACATAGAGTAACTTTAGATATATTACCATCAAGAAGAAAAGAAGCTCTATTGAAATACTTTTCTAAAGTAAATAATAGAGCATCTGTAAAAGCAGTAATATGTGATTTATACAAAACATATTACGAGGTCGTAAAAATTTGTTTTCCGAACGCAATTTTTGTAGCCGACCCATTTCATTATATCAGTTATGTTTCGAAAGGTCTAGATAAAATTAGAATAAGATTGGTACATGAATATGAAAATGATAAGAAGTCTAAAAATTATAAAATAGTAAAAAATAGATTTAATACAGGTTTACTATTGAAATCATTTAATGAAACTAAAGTAGAAAGGAAAAAAAGAGAAGAATTAGAAGAAAGATATAATAAAGGATTAACAAAAAAGAAACCAGTTGATAAATATAATGATTATTGGTATAGTAAAATAAAAGTTAAAATAAATAATAAAATGGTAGAAATATATAGAATAGATAGATTAAATGAAATTCTAGGTGTAGATAAAGATTTACAAGTTGCTTATACTTTAAAAGAGGAATTCTTAAGAATTGTATATAATGTAAAATATGAAAATGCCAAAGAAGAAATACAGAATTGGATTAAAAAGTGTAAGGATAGTAAAATACCAGAAATGATTGAAGCTTCAAAAACAATAGAAAATTGGTTAGATCCGATAGTAAATTCTTTTCTAGATGAAAGATATTCAAATGGATTTACAGAAGCAAATAATAACATAATTGATAAAATAGTAGATAGGAGTTTTGGATATAAAAATTTTAAATTTTTTAGATTAAGAGCATTAGCAATTTTACATCAAAGTTACTCAAGTGATAGAAAAGTTTTTTCTAAAAAAGATAAGAAACGATGAATATATTTTTTTTAGAAATTAGAATAAAAAGGTGAAAAAAATAAGGGAAAATTTTTAAGTTACTGAAAACTTTAATTTTTCCCTTATTTTATATGGATTTGAAGCCAATTGGTCACCCCACTAGAAATTGTAGAGCCTTTTATTTTGTCATTAAATTATTTTTTAAAAAAAATGCTTGATTTTCACCTGAAATTATCATATAATGATAAAAAGAGGTGAAAATATGATAATTACTAATGATTTAGCTAAAAATAATTTAGCAAAATATTCAAATAAAAATACCAAGTTATCAAGAGAAGTTAGAGATAGAAAATTAACAAAAATTGTAAATGGTTTATATGAAACAGATCCAACAACTAAAGGATACTTACTAGCTGGAAGTATTTATGGACCATCTTATATTTCCTTTGAATATGCCCTATCTTTTTATCAATTAATTCCTGAACGAGTAGATACAATAACCTGTGCAACTTTTGATAAAAAAAAGAAAAAAGTATTTAATACAAAGTTTGGAGTATTTACATATAGGGATGTTCCTAAACTTGCTTATCCAGAAGAAATAATTTTAAAAGAAGAAAATAATTATTTTTATCAAATAGCATCTCCTGAAAAATCATTATGTGATAAAATGTATACTTTAAATCCGTTGAATAGTTATTCTGAATTAGAACATATGTTGTTTGATGATTTAAGAATAGATATTTATGAATTTAATAAATTAAATGTTGAAAAAATAGAAAAATTAAGTAACTTATATCATTCTACTAATATCAAGTTATTAGCTAAATATATGAGGAGGAAAATAAATGAATAATATAATTAGCCAAATGCTATCAAAATATGAAATTAAAAATACAAATGATGAGATAAATGCTTTAAAAGAAATTATTCAAGAAATAATTTTATCTGGTTTATCAAGAGGAAACTTTTTTAAAGAAGTAGCCTTTTATGGAGGTTCGGCTCTTAGAATTTTTTATAATTTAGATAGATTTTCTGAAGATTTAGATTTTGCTTTAACTTCTCCAAATAAAGATTTTGATTTAAGTAAATATTTTATTTATATTAAAAAGGAATTAAATGCTTATGGATTAAATTTAGAGATTAATGGTAAAATTAAAAATAATATTTCTAATATATCTACGGCTTTTGTGAAAGGTGATACTTTAGAATTAATATTAAAATTTTTTCCAAATGAAACTAGTCATGGATATGATCATATACTAAAAAGTATCAAAATAAAATTTGAAGTAGATGTTAATCCACCTAGTGGTGCTACTTATGAAGATCAATATAAATTATTGCCAAGTCCTCATCAAATAAAATTATATGATAAAGAATCTTTATTCGCTGGAAAAATCCATGCTATTTTATGTAGAAGTTGGAATAATCGAATTAAGGGAAGGGATTTATATGACTATATATTCTTTTTAGCTAATGATACTAAAGTTAATTTAGAATTAGTTAAAAATAAATTAATTGCTTCAAATTATCTTGATTCTAATAGTAATTTTGATATAAATACATTAAAACAATTATTAATTAAGAAATTTAAAGAAATAGATTATCAAGCTGCTAAAGAAGATGTTATACCATTTATTAAAGATGTAGATAGTTTAGATATGTGGAATAGTGATTTCTTTATTAGTATTACAGAAAATTTAAGTGATTAGGAATCATAATTTTAAATAATAGTTAAAAAGTGGAGGTAAAGAATGGATAAAGTATTAAAATTTAAAGTTGGAATAGAAGGGTTAGAAAATAAAATATGGAGGGTTATTGAAATAACTGATAGAATGACAATTGCAGATTTAGCTTATACAATCTTAGCATCTTTTAATTCATTAGCATATCATTTATATGACATAACTTATAAAGATAATATATATGATTGTTGGATTTGTCCAAGAGAAAATCCTGATTATGAAAAGTTACTTAATGCAGTTACTACAAAATTAAGTAGTCTTAAGCTAAAAGAAAATGATACAATGGAAATGGAATATGATTATGGTTCCCCAACAACCTTTGAAATTACTTATTTAGGAGAGGCTTTCTTAGAAAAATATAGTGATGCTCAAAAATATCCTTATATAGTAGAAGGTGAAGGATTAGGAATGTTAGATGATCTATCTTGCATTGAATTAAAAGAGATAGTATTAGAAACTGATAAATTAGGATATTCTAATAGTCATTTTACGCCTGGATATGAAACTAGTAAAAAATATGATTATCGAAAATATAATATAAAAACAGATAATAAAAATTTAAAAGGCTTAATTCTTTTAATAAAGAATGCCTATGAAGTAAAGTAGGAGAAGAAGTTATGAAAGTAAAATTAAATGATATAATAGATGCTTTAGAATTTGTTAATTTAGGAATGGATACAACTGCTTATTTAAATCCAGAAAATTTGAAAATTGTTTACATAGATGATTACATTGATATCAGTGAAGAAGAAAAAGAAAGAATATATGAAGAATATATAAGTTTACCAACAAAGTATTATATTGATGAATATAGTATGATGGCAGAATTTATTGATACGATAGAGGATGAAAGATTATATAATCAGTTATATATAGCAATAAATGGTAAAGGAGCCTTTAGAAGATTTAAAGATACTTGTATTAATTTTGATATTATTGATGATTGGTATAAATTTAGAGATGAAAAATACAGGGAACTTGCTATAGAATGGTGCAAAGATAATGATATAGAATATATTTAGATTTAGAGTAAGGGAGTTTTTGAAAAATGGATAAAGAAAATTTTGAAATAGAATTAAGTAAAGAATTAGAAAATTTATCTATTTCTGAAATTAAAGATTTAATAAAAGAGTTAGTAGATAATTTGCCAGTAAACTATTATGAATATATAATATGTAAAATTAAAAATTTTAAAGGTGAAAAAATTAAATTAGATGATGATACTTTAAATGAATATAATAAGATACTTGATGATTATAAAAAAATAGAAGATGGAGAAATATGTTTTCAAAGTTATTCTTATGAAACAGGTACTTATAGTTATTATGATGCTGATGTAGACTATGTATATTATCCTTCTTCAGAACTTGAATTTGTTTTAGATAATACTTATGATTTAATTAGAAAATTGATTCTATATAAAGAATATAGTAAAGTTATTACTTTATTTGAAGCTATTATTAATACAAGTTACACTTGTGAAGAAGTTGGTAATCCTGAGTATGATGATTCGGATCTAGTATATGATACTTATGAAGTTAGTTTTAATAATATAAAAAATGATTTAGGAATTAATTTAGATGAAGCATGTTTATATGCAATATATTCTTTAATAATGTGTAATAAACCAGATATATTTGAAAAAATTTGGAATTATATTGAAATTTGTCATAATGTAGATATAAGAGATGTTTTAAATGTTGGTATTGAAAAGATAAATAATTTTGATGAATTTTATAATAAATGGTTAAATTATATAGAAGAAAAGAAGATAAAATAAACTTTTAGTTTTTCTACCAGTTTTATATAATAGAAAAGGATTGAAATATTGGAATAAGAGGTGATAGTGTGTTTAAACCAGATTACGATAGATGTCTTTTACAAGTTAGTTCATCAATTTTAAAAAAATATGGACTAAAAGGGAAATATTCTTCTTTAGATGTACTTGATAATAAACTAGATAATGATTATAAAAATGTTGTTTATTTAATATTGGATGCTTTAGGTAGTAATATTTTAGAAATTTATAGTAAGGAATTAAAGTTTTTAAAAGAAAATTTATTAACAAATGTAACTTCAGTTTTCCCACCTACAACAACAGTTGCAACCACTTCGATTCATTCGGGTTTATCACCTTATGAAAGTGGATGGGTAGGTTGGATGCCTTATTTTAAAGAATATGATCGTATGATAGAACTTTTTTCAGGATGTGATTTTTATACAGGTGAAAAAGTAGTAGATAAAATAGAAGATTTAGAATATGAAACTATATATGAAAAAATTGTAAAGAAAAATAAGGATGTTAAATACATTAAAGTGTTTCCAGATTTTTCTAAAAAAGAAGAAAACTCTTTTACAAAGATATGTGATGGCATAAGAAATGCTTGTAATAATACTAATAGAAATTTAGTATCAGCTTATTGGACTGAACCTGATTCTTTAATTCATAAATATGGAATTAATAGTCAAGAAGTAAAAAAGGAACTAAAAAATATAAATGATAATTTAGAAAAGTTAGCAAGTGAACTTTCTAATACTATTTTTATTGTTACTGCTGACCATGGAGCTTTAGATATTGAAGAAGTTTATTTAAATGAATATAAAGATATAGATGATTGTTTAAAAAGACCACCTTCTATTGAATCAAGATTTGTATCAATTTTCTTAAAAGATAATAAAAAGGAATTATTTAAAGAATTAATTAAGAAATATTTTCAAGATAAATTTCTAATTTATGATAAAGATGAGTTTTTAAAATTAGAACTTTTAGGTTCTGGAAATAAACATGAAAGAATTGATAGTTATTTAGGAGATGTTATCTTAATAGGTAATAGTAATTTAAATATTAGATATACAATTACAAATACGAAGTTTAAACCATTAAAAGCAGATCATAGTGGCATAACTAAAGAAGAAATGCTGGTTCCGGTTATTGTTATAGAAAGTAAATAAATTAATAATTATTAAGTTTATCTTTTATTAGGTTATATCTATCAAAAACAGAATTTACAATTTTATTATCTTTAGCTAACTTAAGAAATTCTTCTTTTGTAAAAAAGGCAACATCAGATACTTCAACTTCTTGTAAGTTTACTTTATTTAAATTGATTTCAAGATTACTTGTGTATATATCAACAAATTGGTGTTTATAAATAGTTGTGGTTAAATATTTACATTCATTTTTAGTTATAATGATACCTAATTCTTCTTTTAGTTCCCGAATTAAAGTATCAAGACTTGTTTCATTTACAATAGAACATCCTCCGGGAACTTCCCATTCTAAAGGATGAGATTTATTGATACTTCTCTTAGTCATTAGTAATTTATGATTATTGAATATCCAAATTTCAACCCCAACATTATATTCACTTGGAAGTAATTCTTCGCCTCGTATTTTTGTATAATTTAATTTATTTCGATTAATATCATATACATCAAAGTATTCCATTTCAATCACCTAAATTAATTTTAACAAATTTAAAAGTAAATAGCAAATTTTAAAAGAAAGGAAAAATAATATGGAAAGAAAAAAAATAATATTAACAGGAGATAGACCAACTGGTAAGTTACATTTAGGTCACTATGTTGGCTCTTTAAAAAATAGAGTAGAAATGCAAAATTCAGGAAAATATATACCTTATATACTTATCTCCGATTTACAAGCTCTTACTGATAATGCAAGAGACCCCGAAAAAATTAGAAGAAATTTAATTGAAGTTGCTCTAGATTATTTAGCAGTTGGAATAGATCCTAAAAAGAGTATAATATTTGTTCAATCTCAGGTACCAGAACTTGCTGAATTAACTATGTATTATATGAATTTAGTAACATTAGGAAGATTAGAAAGAAATCCTACTATAAAAACAGAAATTAAAGAAAGAGGCTTTGAAAAAAGTGTACCAGTTGGCTTTTTAACATATCCAATTAGTCAAGCGGCAGATATTACAGCTTTTGATGCGGAGGTGGTTCCGGGTGGAGAAGATCAAGCTCCTATTTTAGAACAAGATAGAGAAATTGTTAGAACTTTTAATGCCATTTATGGTGATACCTTGGTTGAACCAGAACTAATAACTCCCGATAATAATATTTGTAAAAGATTAGTTGGAATAGATGGCAAAAATAAAATGAGTAAATCACTTGATAATTGTATATATTTATCAGATAATCCTGATACTATTAAAAAGAAAGTCATGAGTATGTATACGGATCCTAATCATATTAAAATAGAAGATCCAGGAGATGTTCAAAATAATGCTGTATTTAAGTATTTAGATGCTTTTTGTACACCTTCACATTTCAAAAAATATTTACCTGAATATAAAAATCTTGATGAATTAAAAGCCCATTATCAAAGAGGGGGAGTAGGAGACGTTAAAATAAAAAAATTTTTAAACGATATCTTACAAGAAATATTAGAACCAATTCGTGAAAGAAGACATTATTATGAACAACATATTGACTTTGTTTATGATATGTTAGAAGAAGGAAGTAGAGAGGCTCGCAAGAAAGCTCAAGAAGTTTTAAAGAGAGTAAGAAGAGCAATTGGAATAGAGTATTTTGAAGATATAAAATTAAGACATAGTGTTTATACCAATATTGATGATAATAAATGAGGAAGTTTAATGCATATTGATAATATTAAATTAAGAAGATTAAAGAATACTATTGAAGATTATAAATTATTAGAAAAGTGGTATCAAGAAGAAGAAGTATATTTAAGTTTTGAACAAAGAAAACTAAGTTATAGCGAAATTGTAAATAAATATTATGAAAGAACTTTAGAAGATTCGAAAGTCAAGGTTTATATGATTGAATATGAATGTATTCCTATTGGTATTGTTCAATATCAAAGTTTAAGTAATGATAATAAAAAGTTATATGGTATAGATATTAATAATTGTTATGAAATTGATATATTTATTGGAGAATTAAGATTTCATAATAAAGGAATTGGTAAAAAAGTAATTAATTTAATTGTTGATTATTTATTTAAAGAAAAGAATGCTAATATATTAGTCATGTGTCCTTTAAAAGATAATATTAAAGCTATTAAATGTTATTTGGGATGTGGTTTTAGGATAAAAAATGAATTTATTAGTAAAGATACAATTGGAAATATTCAAGAATATGAACTAATGCTTAGAGAAAGATAAACTACTTTTATTGAAAATAATGTTTATTAAATGTATAATATAGGTAAATAAGTTGTGGTGATGTTATATGCTTGAAATAAATATAAGTAAAGTTATAAAGAATTATGGATTTAAAAATATTTTAAATGAATTTGATTTAGAAGTTACAACAGGAGAAAAGATAGGATTAATAGGACAAAATGGGTGTGGCAAAACAACATTATTTAAATTAATTACAAAAGAGGAAAATATAGATGGTGGTAATATAAGTATTAGAAAAGGTGCTAATGTAAGATTACTATCTCAAATGCCTTTAGTAGTTGATGATAATTGTTCTGTTAAGGATATTTTAATAAAAGATTTTAAAATAATATTTGATATTGAAAAATCTATGAAAGAATTAGAAAAGCAAATGGCTATTGCAGATTCAAAGGAAATGGAAAAAATTCTTGATAAGTATGGTAAATTACAAACCAAATTCATGAATTTAGATGGTTATAATGTTGATTTTAAAATAAATGAATTATGTAATAAGTTTCGAATAGATGATATGATGTTAGAAAGAAAATATAATACACTATCAGGTGGAGAAAAGACAATTGTTAATTTAGCATCGATTATGTTATCTAATCCAGATATTTTACTTTTAGATGAACCTACTAATAATTTAGACATTGATACTTTAGAATGGTTAGAATCATTTTTAAAAAATTATTCTAAAACAGTTATATTATGTTCTCATGATAGGTATTTTTTAGATAAGGTAGTTTCCAAAATTGTATTAATTGAAAGAGGAAAAGCTGAAATATTTCATGGAAATTATTCTTATTATTTAAAAGAAAATGAAAGAAGAATTTTGGCAGAATTTCAAGAATATAAAGATCAACAGAAAATGATAGATGCAATGAAAAGAAAAATAAAACAATTACAAGAATTTGGTAAATTAGCATTTCCAGGAGGAGAATCTTTCTTTAAAAGAGCTGCTAGCATTCAAAAGAGATTAGATAAAATAGAAGTATTAGATAAACCGGAAACTAAAAAAGAAATACCCTTAAATTTTCAAATGAATGATAGATCTGGAAATCAAGTACTTTTAGTTAGAAATTTTAATTTAAATGTTCAAGATAAAGAGTTACTAAAAAATATATCATTTAATGTTATATTTAAAGATAGAATTTGTCTAATGGGGAAAAATGGTAGTGGTAAATCAACTTTAATTAAATATATAATGAATATTTATGAAAATAAGATAGAAAATAAAAATATTAAAATAGGTAGTAATGTATTAATAGGATATATTCCTCAAACAATTACTTTTGAAAATGATAATGCAACTATACTAGAAGTAGGAAGAAAATGTTTTGATGGTTCCGAAACTTATTTGAGAGCATCTTTAGCTAAATTTATGTTTAATGGAGAAAATGTATTTAAAAGAGTTGGAAAATTATCAGGTGGAGAAAAAGTTAGATTAAAATTATTTGAATTAATGCAAAAAAATGTTAACTTACTAATCATGGATGAACCAACTAATCATATTGATATTACAACCAGAGAAGTTTTAGAAGATGCCTTAAAAGATTATCCTGGTACAATTTTGTTTGTTTCACATGATAGATATTTTATAAATGAAATAGCTAAAAAGATAATTTATATTGAAGATAAAAAAATTAGAGAATATTTAGGAAATTATGATGATTATTATCAAAAAAAGTAAAAAAATATAAACTAATAGATAGGATGTATTATGTAGAGAATAAAATTAGAATATGTTAAGAATTTTAGAGATTTAGGTGGTTATTTAACAAGTGATAAGAAAGTAACGAAATTTAATAGAATTTATCGAAGTTCTGTACCAACTACTTTAACAGATAAGGAAAAAGAATACTTTAGAAGAAATAATCTTAAAATAGTTATAGATTTAAGAAATAAAGAAGAAATAGCTAAAAAGAAGAATGCTTTTAGTAATTTTGAAGAATTTAATTATTATAATATTCCTTTAAGAGGAGGAGATTTTCCTAAAAAAGAAAAAGATATTCCTTATGGTTATTTAGATATAATAGATGATTTAGATAGTATCAAAGAGGTATTTAAAACTATAAGAGATAGCAAGGGTAGTATTTTAATAAATTGCAATGCTGGTAAAGATAGAACGGGAGTTATTTGCATGTTAATTCTTTTGTTATGTAATGTTTTAGAAGAGGAAATTTTAGTAGATTATCAAGTATCATATACTTATTTAAAAGAGACTATTAGAAAAATGCATCTTGATAATCCTAAAATGCCTAAGTATTTAGGAAATTCGAAAATGGAATATATGGAAGATACTTTAAAATTATTTAAAAGTAAATATGAATCTATTGATAAATATATGATGTTACTTGGATTTAATAGAGAAGATATCATAAAAATAGTTAACAAATTAGTGGATTAAAATTTTAAAAATATAATAAAATAAGCTAATAAAGATATATTTAAGTTAGATTTCTTGGATTTCTTGGATTTCTTATTGACTAAATAGTCTATATATGATAAGATAAAGCGGATTTATATAGATGGATTAGGTATAGGAGGAAGTTGAAATGGAAAAGATTATAACTTGCTTAACAGGACCTAGTTTAAGTGGTAAAACAACCATAACTGATATGTTAACTCAATACCACGATATAATAGTTCCTAAACATATAACTACAAGAGAACCAAGAATAGATGATAAAAAAGGATTTTATGATTACATTACATTAGAAAAATTTTTATCTTTATTAGAAACTAAAAAACTATTAATAGGTTCTACAGATGGAATACGTGGATATGGTGTAACTTACTATGATTGTTTAAAAGCATTTGAACTTTGTGAAACTATTTTAATTCATGCTTCTTATAAGGATATAAAACAATTAAAAAGGATAGTGCCTATGGTTAGACTAGTGGCTTTAACTTATAAAAATATTGAAGATTCAATGAGGCAAAGATTTTTAATAGAAAGTAAAAATAGAACTGATATAGATTATCGGTTGGCTAGTGCTATAAGTGACCATATAAAGCATTTTGAAGAGGTTGAACAATTTGCCCAAGAAGTAATATATACAGATGAAATTTCAAAAGCCAAAACTTACGAAATTGTTTGCAACTCTTTTGGTTATATACCTTATAAAAGAGAAAGGGTGAAATAATGAAAGTTTGTTTAATTAGTGAGGAATATCCTGAAGAAACAAATTTTGGAGGGATTGCAACTTATCAAAAAATATTGGGACAAGAATTAACCAAAATTGGACATGAAGTAATAGTTATTACTCGTGGACTTAAAGAAGATAAAGTTTATTATGATGGAAAAGTTAAAGTTATTAGAATATACAATCCTATTTCAAATAAAAAAATATCTGATTATGAAAAATATAGGGAAAAAATAAAAAATATAGTTATAGAATTAGTTAATAATAATCAAATTGATATTATAGAAACTCCTGAATGGGGGGCTGAAATAGTAAAATATATCCATGAACGAAAAATTCCAATACTCGTGAAATTACATACACCTTTATGTATATGGAAACATTATAATAAACGTGGTATAGGGGATAACGAGTTAAATGAAAAAATGCTCCAATGGGAAAAAGATGTTATTTATAATGCTGATAGAATAATTTCGTGTTCAAATATTCTTTTACAAAAATTAAAAAAATACTATTTAGATTTAAATTATTCAAAAATAAAAGTTGTTCCTAATCCATGTAATGTCGATCTAATTAAAAGTACTGGTAATCATGATACTCCTATAATTTTATATGTTGGTAGTTTAGAACAAAGAAAAGGGGTAGATATTTTAGCAAAAGCTATAACTATATTTATGGATAAAACAGATAATAAAGATATTAAATTTTTATTTATAGGCAAAGATACAAAGCGTAATGATAAAGAAATATCAATGATTAAATATATAAAAGATATAATACCTAAAAAATATCATAGTAATTTAGAATTTTTAGGTCATATAGAAAATTCAAAACTGAATAATTATTATGCTAATTGTTTAATGGGAATTATACCTTCAATATTTGATAATTATCCATATGTTGCTCAGGAAATGCTATTAAATGAATTGCCAATTATTGCAAGTAATAATACTGGTGTTAAAGAGATGATTGAAAATCAAGTATCGGGGCTTTTATTTAAAAATCAAGATTATAATGATTTGGCTTCTAAAATGTTAATGTTATGTCAAAATAAAGAGTTAAGAAAAAAAATAAGTGTAAATTCAAGAAATTATATTATTCAAAAATGTAGCCCTGAAATAATTGTTGAAAGAATGGCTGATATATATGAAAAAACTATTGAAGAATTTAAATATAGAAAATGATATTAGCTATTTTTTAATAAAAAATAATATTTCAATAAAAAGACTAAAAAGAATAAAAAAAGGAATTTCAAATAAAGTATATTTTTTAGAAACTTGTAATAGAAAAAAATATGTTGTAAAGTATTATATGACTAAATGCAATGATAAATTAAAAAATAAATTATTAAAAAACTGCGAAGCTAATAATATAAAAACTCCAAAAATATTAATGAAGTATAAGTCTAATACTGCTAAAATAGAATTGTATGAATATATAGATTATAGGAATTTATCGTGGTTAAATCAAAAACATATAAATCTATTGGTAGAAAAAATAAATTTAATTGATACAGAAGTACTTAGGGTTGATTATAAAGATACTATTTTTTACAAAGTTAATAAATATCGACAAGATTTAAAAAAGATAAGAATTAGTAAATTAGATGAAGATATTGTCAACAATATTATAGAAAAATATGATAAATTAAAAATTAATATTCAAAAATATAAATTATATTTAATACATGGAGATCTTTCTTTAACAAATCTATTATGGGATAAAAAGGATTTAGCAATAATAGACTTTGATGAGACGATAATTGCTCCAAAAGAATATGAATATATTAGTATGTTATTGAAATTATGTTATAAGAATGGTAGGTTTAATTATATATTATGTAAAAAAATTATTAAAAAGTGTTTAAATAAAAATAATGCTCAACAAATGAAAGAAATGTTTGATTACTATATATTAAAAGTTTTATTAGAGAAAATTTATTTGCATGAAATAGGAAAAATAGATTTATATGATAAAAATCAAAAAAAAGATTATTGGTTGAATTGGTATAATTTACTTAATAATGATGTTTTAAAAAATAATATTTTTTTAAATAAATAATTGAAGGGAGAAGATAGAATGAAAGAAATTGTAAAAACTCATGTTGGTGCATATGGAATTATCATAAAGGATAATAAAATAGCCTTAGTAAAAAAAGCTCGAGGAGGATATAAAGGTAAACTTGATTTGCCAGGAGGAGGAATTGAACATACCGAACTTCCTTGTGTTACATTAGAAAGAGAGATAATGGAGGAAGCTGGAATTAAAATAAGTAAATATAGTTTATTTGATGTTACGGCAACTAATATAAAATGGGAAATGGAAAAAGACTTATTTGAAGATTTACATCATATAGGAATTTTATATTTAGTTGAAACTAATGAAGTTAATTTAAAAAGCGATGCAGATGGTTTGGATTCTGAGGGAGCTAATTGGTATTCAATTAAAGATTTATCTAAAGACCAATTATCACCTTTTGCTATATATGCTTTAGAAAAAATGAATTATATTAAATAATGATATAGATAGGAGGTTTTATCTATGTATAAAAATTTTATTGAAGAAAAAAAATATTTGAGTAATACATTAGAAAGATTTAAAGGAATAATTGAGGATACTGAACTTAGATTGGATGCTTTACCAAGAATGTATGGAAATAATCCAATCCTTTTAGAAAGTTTACTTAGAGAGTTTACTAAAAGATTAAATTTAATGAAAAAAACTCAAAAAAAGCCTTATTTTGCAAGAATAGATTTTACAAGTGATGATTTAAAGAAAGAAGAAGAGTGTTATATAGGAAAAATTGGAGTTTTTGATGAAGATAATAATTTAGTAACAGTTGATTGGAGAGCTCCTATTGCATCAATGTATTATGATAGTAATATTGGAGAAGCATCTTATAAGGCTCCAGGTGGAGTAATAAAGGGAAATTTAACTTTAAAGAGACAATATGAAATTGAAGATGGAGAATTAAAAGAATTTCAAGATGTTGATACAGTTTCTAATGATGATTTTTTAAAACCATATTTAGGTACTAGTGCTGATAATAGATTAAAGAATATTGTAGCAACTATTCAAGCAGAACAAAATGCTATAATTAGAGATGAAATTTCCAATAATATTATTATTCAAGGAGTTGCTGGAAGTGGAAAAACTACAGTTGCTCTTCATAGAGTTGCTTATCTTGTTTATAATAATATAAAAAATATAAAACCTGAACAATATTTAGTAATAGGACCAAATAAATTCTTTGTTAATTATATTTCAGGAGTTTTACCTGATTTAGATGTTGATGATGTCAACCAATTGACTTACGATGAAATAATAAAGGATTTATTAGGAATAGAGTTTACTTTAATTTCAGATAAAGATAAATTAATTAAATCAATTACTAATCCCGAACAATTATTTTATCAAAGATTAAAAGTTTCAATGGCATTTAAAAGAATATTAGATAAATTTATTAATAATTTTGAGACAAGAATTGTTCCAACTACTAATTTTGAAATCAAAGGCTATGAAATTCTTGATAGTAAATTTATTAAAGATATATATGAGGATTTAGATAAAGAAGCCTTAGATTATAGTATAATAAATAAAAAAATAGAAAGAGCTATTTTAATAATTGAAAGATATATTAAAGAACATCAGCAAGAATTATTAAATAGAATTCATGATGAATTTTATAAGAAAATTAAGTTAATGAATGGTGATGATGCTGTTAAAGAAAGAAAAAAAATAGATGCAATCGAGAAAGAGATTAATAATGGATGTCATCAAAGTTTGAAAAAATATTTTAGTGGTGGAAGTCCTAAAATAATAACTTTATATATAGAATTTCTAAAAAATATAAATTTATATTTAGATACTAATAAATATAATATTAAAAATGAAGTTAAGGAAAATATTAGTGATCTTAAATCTAAAAAAATAGAATTTGAAGATTTAGCAGCTCTTATGTATTTATATTATCGAATTTTTGGTAGTAAAAATTATGAAAATTATCGACAGGTAGTTGTTGATGAAGCTCAAGATTTTGGAGAATTTAATTTTTTTGCTTTGAAAAGATTAATGCCAAAAGCGACATTTAGTATATTTGGTGATTTAGCCCAATCAATTTATGAATATCGGGGAATATCAGATTGGGATAGGGTAATAGAAACAACCTTTGATGGTGATTGTAGTATTAAATATTTGAAAAAAAGTTATAGAACAACGACTGAAATAATGAATTCAGCTAATAATTTAACAGAATATTTGAAATTTTCAACAGCTGAACCTGTAATAAGACATGGAATTGATGTAAATTATATTGATTTTAATGATAATCAAATGTTAATAATTAATAAAGTATTAAAGAGTTATATTGAAAAAGGTTATAGTTCAATTGCAATAATTTGTAAAGAGGAAAAGGAAGCTCAAATAATTAGTTTAAATTTAGAAAAGTTAGGTATTAAAGTAACTAATATAACTGATAGTGATACTAAGTATGATGGTGGTATATGTACAATAACTAGTTATTTGGCTAAAGGATTAGAATTTGATGCTGTTATAATAAGTGATGCAACGGAAGGAGTATATGATTCAAGTAAACAAATTGATATGAAGTTACTTTATGTTGCAATGACTAGAGCCTTACATGAGTTAAATGTACTTTATAATAAAGAATTAGTTAAACCTTTAATAGGTGATGTAAAAAAAAAATATGATGAATCAAGTAAAGTATTAAGAAAATAGATGTGATAATTAGCATCTTTTTTTGTAGTCATATGTGAATATATATACTAAAGGAAAGATATAATAAATTAAATCTATAAAGGTACTTAAAGGTATCTTTTAGTTTGTCATTAAATTATATTTTAGTAAAAAATACTTTATTTTCACCTGAAATTATCATATAACGATAAAAAGTGGTGAAATAATGATAATTACTAATAACTAAAGTAAAAGTTAATCAAATGATTTTTGTCAACACATAATGACTAAAAATTGCAAAACGAAAGAATCGTCATAAGGCGATTTTTTTAAAAATAAGTTGATGTAAATTGTAATTGGCTTAAAATGGTAATTGTTTTTTAGATATTCTATTAGCTTTAAATTTTAAGTATTTTAATTCTAAAGATAGAAAAAACATTTGAATATCTAATAAGTATAATTTTAATAATAATAATTTCATAATTAATTAAATTCCTTTCAACTTTATTTGCACTAGCCGTGCAGGCATTACTTTCTTTTATGGAAAAGAAAGTAATCAAAGAAGCCAGGAAAGGTTTGCAAATGTCCTAGCCGGACAGGCATTCTTTCTTATAAGAAAGAATCAAAGAATTTTTAAAATTTGTATATTTATTGGATTTAGTGTATAATATTAAACGTGATCTGTGGGAGATTACACATTTAATATTTGGGGCATAGGATATTCGATATTGGATAAATCATATGTCTCTTTTAATTTATCAATAGGAGAATATCCTCTTATTTTAATCATAGAATTCCAATACTCTTGCATATAAAGATTAGTATATTTAATTAAAAATTCATCATCAACAATATCATCCCAAGCAAGGCAATCTCTTTCAATTGACCAATGAAAAGTTTCAACATCACTATCAGCAGTAGGATGAGATGGAGTGTTTGTTCTATGTTTTTTAAACTTATCATCAATAAATATTGTGAAAGAAGAATCAACAGGATTTTGATATTTTGTTCTTTTATATTTATTTGTAAATTCTTGACCATTATCGGTTTGAATGGTTATTGTCTTTAAATCTAAACCTTTAAATTGTTGTAAAAATGGATATAAGACTTTTTCCAAAAATATAGTTGTATAAGTTAGAGATTTATCTTCACAATATGCTACTATTGCAAATCCAGTTGCTACATCTCTAGCAGTTATTTGATATTTTACTTTTATACCTTTATAGTTATTTTTACTACTAACAAAATAAGGTTTAAGGTTATCTATATCAGTTAAATATTTTATATCTACTTGAATTAATTGCCATGGAAGCAATTTCTTTTTCCATTTAACATCTCCACTAGAATTTAGAACATGTTTTTTATTTCTTTTATTTCCAACAGATTTATTGATATATCTATTTATTGTTACATCAGAATAATCATTTATTCCAGATGCTTTTCTAACATTTTTTACAGTTATATGTTTCTTCTTTTCTTTAGCCAATTTAGATACTTCAATTATTTTATTGGCATCTTCTTGTTTTATTCTTTTGGGACTATTTTTAGGTTTTCTTGATTTATCTAACAATCCATTCAATCCATATGCCGCATATCTTTTATACCATTTCTTTATTGTATTCTTACTACATGAATAGAATCTTGCCGCTTTTTTTATTCCATTTTCTTTAGCAAACCTTACCATTTCTAATCTCTTATCGATTAGCTTTTTCTCGTTACCAATATTAAAATACATTTCTTGATAACTTGTCCACATATTTTTCACCTCCTCCCTTTAGCCCTATATTATATCGCATTTTTAAAAAAATACATAATAACCTGGGGGTCACTATGTATTATAAATTATTAAAAAGTTAATCAAACCTACTGATTTATTAAGTATTTTGTGATATAATAATGTAAATATTTACAAATGAGGTGATTTCTATGAAATGTATACTTATGAATAAAAACATTGAAGTCTTAATAGCTGAATATGATAATGCAACAAGTGTTTTTACTAAAATATATGAGGTTAAGAACATTGATTATGTTCCCTATATTTTAAAAAGTTTTTATATAGAAAATGATACTTCTTTTAGAACTAATTTAAGTGAATGGTTTAAAGGAAGAGGAATTCCTTCATGGCGTGATAAATTAGATTTATTATTACATAGATTAAATATAACTGCACCTTATGAACTGTTAGATAAAGCTTTTGGATTATCTTTATCCGATCAATATTGGTTAAAACCATATGATAGTAATATAAATTATGATGATATTAATTTCTTTGATAATGATTTTGATTATGCTGAGTTTATGGAAGCATCTTTTGAAACTAATAGTAAAAAAATAACAAAAGAGGAATCTTTAAAAACACCAAATAATACAACAGACGGAATGTTAAAGAAAGCTTGGATTATTGAAAATGGAACAAGATATTTATTAAAAAGTGGGTATAAAACTGAAATATTGCAGCCTTTTAATGAAGCATTAGCTAGTGAAATATGTAAGAGATTAGGTTTTAAACATGTAGAATATAAGATAGATACATATAAAGATATAGTAGTATCTAAATGTCCTTGCTTTATTACTAAAGATACAGAATTTATTACTTGTTCTCAAATAAAAAATGATATGAAGAGACATGATAGTATAGAAGATTATGAAGAGTATATCCAAAAATTAGAAAGTCATAATATAAAAAATGCTCGTGAGAAACTTGAAAATATGTTTATTTTAGATTACATAATTATGAATGAAGATAGACATTTAAATAACTTTGGAATTATAAGAGATGTTAATACTTTGGAATGGTTAGATGTTGCTCCAATATTTGATAACGGAGAAAGTTTAAAAATTGAATATTATGATGAAGAAGATATACTTATTTCTGGTAATGGAAGATTTTTCTATGAAATAAAACCTTTTGATGAAATAATAAAAATTGTAAAGAATTTAAAAAGAATAGATATAAGTAAATTAGATGGTATAGTTGAATGGTTTAATAATTTATTACATCAATATCAAGATTTAACAAAAATAAGTGATAGAAGAATAGAAAGATTATGTATTTTATTGAATAGACAAATTAATAAATTAAAAGAATTAGTTTTAAATAGTAATTAAAAATAGGAGTAAAATATGAATTATGAAAAATATTTAATAAAAAGGGGAAAAGAAGACTTATTATCTTCCTTAAGAGCCTTAGATAAGGACTTACTTAATGAAAAGTTTAAAGAATTTGGAGTTAAAAATATATATGAATTAAAAGATTATATTTTATATGATTTTGAGTTTTGTTTAAATGAATCTAAAGATGATGATTTTACTAAAATGTATTTTGAAAGATTAATGTATTATGAAAATTCTGAAATGAAGGCTTTTTATATGCAAGATTTAGACTCACTTTTAGTTTTTGTTTATAAAAATGGAGATTATTATTCTTATTATATTCCAACTGAAATAAAACAAATAATTAATAAATTATTAGATTCTATATCAACTGCTGCAAAATTTAATTTAGAACATGCAGAAAATACTCCAATAAATAAAGATTTAAAAGAAATACTTGAAACTCTAAAAGTAAGTGATTTAAAAAATATAGGTGATCTTTTGTATGTTAATAAATTAAGTAATAAACCTAAAAAAGAACTTGTTAAAATTGTTTATAATTCACTTATAAATAAAGATAAACTAACGGATTTAATTGAAAGATTTATAGATAAAGAATTTAATTTGCTAAAAGATTTAATAGAAAATAAAGGTACTATTCAAGATAATAATATAAGTGTGGAAGCATATCATTTCTTAGAAGTTTCGGGCTTAGTATTTACATTTAGAAGAGAAAATAAATTTTATATTTCTATGACCAATGATGTTTATGATGTTGTTAAAAATATTGATTTTATGAAAATGCAAAAAATAGTAGATGAAAATACAAAGATGTATAATTTAGTTCGATCAATGATTGAATTATATGGAGTTGTTTCAGATAGTTATTTAAATTATTATTATAGTTTATATTATGGAAATGGTGATGAATTAGAAGTTTCTACTTGTGCTTTGTCATCATGTGATAGAGTTGATAATATAGATACAATTTTTAGAGAGCATAACACGTATTTTGTTAATAAAATTTTAAAGAAATGGAATTTAAAAAAAATATTAGATGATGTTATTTCTAGGCAAGAAAAAATAAGGAGAAAGAAATTTAAATTAGAGGAATTACTTAAATATTCTAATTATGATTATTATGAAGAGACTGAAGCTAAAACGGAATTTAAAAAATATTTAAAGAAAATGCATATACCATTTGATGCTATTGAAGTTATTATTAAAAAAATTTCTGATATGTATAGATTAGGAAATACTTATATAAATGATTCAATTGAAATACTTAAAGAGTATGGAGTAGAGATTACAGAGCAAAATTTCCAAGAAATATTAAGTTTTTTAATGGAAATATATAATAATTCTAGAATATGGGTAAATAATGGATGGACACCTATTGAGATGAAAAATGAATATAATAAGGTTATAGAATAAAGGAGAATTTATGAAAGTAAAATTAAACGATATAATAGAGGCTTTAGAATTTGTTAATGATGGAATGGATACAACTGCTTATTTAAATCCAGAAAATTTGGAAATTGTTTACATAGATGATTATATTGATATCAGTGAAGAAGAAAAAGAAAGAATATATGAAGAATATATAATTTTACCAACAAAGTATTATATTGACGAATATAGTATGATGGCAGAATTTATTGATGGGATAGAAGATGAAAGATTATATAATCAGTTATATATAGCAATAAATGGTAAAGGAGCCTTTAGAAGATTTAAAGATACTTGTATTAATTTTGATGTTATTGATGATTGGTATAAATTTAGAGAGGAAAAGTATAAGGAACTTGCTATAGAATGGTGCAAAGATAATGATATAGAATATATTTAGAGTTAGAAAATTTATCTATTTTAACAAAAATATATACAGATTACCGATTTTTGTGTATTGTTTTGTTAAATTTATATTTGGTGATAAAAAAGTTAGTTTTAGAAATGAGTTAGATAAAAAAATAAAGGAAAGTGTAAAATTTATGAATAGATTAATAGTTCATGGTTTACTAGAAATAAATGGTGAATATTTGTTAATTAAAAGAACTGAAATAAAAAGGAGTAAACCTAATTCTTTACCTAATTATTGGGATATACCTGGTGGAATGGTAGAGTTAGGAGAATTACCAAGAGATGCTCTTGTTAGAGAAACTAAAGAAGAAGTTAATTTAGATATTGAAGTTAAAAGTATTTTACATGAAGATAGTAATTATGATAAAGAAAAGGATATAGTATTTACAAGATTAGTGTATGAATGTGAATTATTAGATAATCAAAGTATTTCTGATATTGTTTTACAAGAAGATGAGCATAGTGAATATAGACTTGTTAATAGTTTAGATGAGATGCAAAATGAAAAAATAGTTGATTATTTGATTGACATTTTTAAGAATATTAAATAAAAGTAACCAAATCTAGGTAAACACATAGACTAAAGTAGGGTGAATATGAATGAATAATAATGGATATCGTATAGTTGTAGATGCAGGTCACCCAAGTTATTTATTCCCCAATTTTAGAGATATAATAAATTTAATCTATAATAAGTATAGGGTTACTTCAGTTGAAAGTATCTTTTATTATGTATCTTAATGCTTATCATTATCTCGTCAAGTTGATTATATAGATCATAAGAATATAGAATAATCATTGCCTTAAAAATGTATTCAAGACTACTAATAAAATTTGTATAAACTCAAACTAAATTTTATATTCTTTTTAATTTAAATAGAAAATAATATATGTTAATGATACTATAGAAATGTACAAAAAAGGGAAAATAACAATGTACAAAAATGTACATGAAAAATAAACCCCAAAAAGTGCATTTCTTTTGTTATAATCTATATGAGGAGGTGACAAAGGAAATGCAAAATGTTAATTTTAACGATATTATCACTAACGATTTAAAAATTAAAATAGTCTAAAAAATTAGTAAATATAATAAGTTAAAAATTTATTTTAACTGGTATATTAATAATATTTTCACCAAATTTTAATTTCCTTTTGGAAATATGAACCCAATGGTATGAATTTAATGGCTTGTGCCAGCTAGCATTTAAGCCAGCTGGCAAATATAAGCCTATCATACCATTGCCTATTTCCAAAAGTTTGCTCAAAATTTAGGTGAAAATATATATTACAAAATTTTTAATTTTATTTTATCACCTAGAATAATTTAATTTTTTCAAAATCGCAAAAAAATAGTTCAAATAATTTAAAAATTAACAGCAAAATGTGAGAGGAGAATTGATGAGATGTAAGTATGAAGGAATAAAACCAAACATGTCAGAAATAGGTAGAATATGCAACATGGACAGAAGAACAGTAAAGAAAATATACGATCAGCTACTTAATGGAGAAGAAAAACCACCAAGAAAGAAAAGATTATCTAAACTAGCAAAATACGATGATTTAATAGTAGAAAAACTATCTATACCAGGAAACAATAAGAAAGCTACTTATATGTTTATTGTAGTAAATGTAGATAATGACATTGGTAGTTATTCTAACTTTAGAAAATATGTAAATAATCATCTAAAAGATAGAATTGAAATTGAGAAAAATAAAAAAATACATCTTAGATTTGAAACAGAATATGGAAAGCAACTTCAATTTGATTGGAAAGGACCAATCACTCTTCATACTAAATCTGGAGAGGAAATACAATTTTACATATTCTCAGCAACTCTTGGAGCATCACGATATCGTAAATATGTTTATAATAAATTTATGACACTTGAAACAGTAGAAAGATGTTTAATAGAAACTTTTGAATTTATAAATGGAGTTCCTAAAGAATGTTTAACTGATAACATGTCTAGTATAGTTAATTATTCTGAAAATGCTTTTACTACAGAGTTTAAAAACTTTGCTAAAGATATGGGATTTATTCCTAAAAAATGTAAGGTAAAGTCTCCTGAAACTAAAGGCAAAGACGAATCATGTAATCGCTTTGTAAATTGGTTATTACCATATGATTATGAATTTTCTAATGAAGAAGAGTTGATTGAAATAGTAAAAAAAATAAACATCCTTGTAAATAATGAAGTTAGTCAAACAACAGGAATGCTTCCAAGTGTTTTATTTACAAAAGAAAAAGAATATTTACAACCTTTACCAAACAAGAAAATTATCGATTCTTATTTAGATACTATGATTCCAGCCAAGGTATCTAATGGATTACTTGTTAATTATAAAGGAAGACAATATTCAGTCCCACAAAAGTATATTAATCAAACCGTAAAATTAAACGAAATTGATAATAAACTTTATATTTATTATAACAAAAAATTAATAACAATACACGATATTTCTTCTAATAAGATTAATTACAAGGAAGAACATTACAAAGATGCTTTAGCTACAGTTATTCCTTATAAAAGTGCAGAAGAAATTGAAAAATTAACCAAGAAAAATTTAGAATTACTTGGTAGATTATCTAAATAAAAAAGGAGGATTAAAAAATGAAAAGAAATTTATTATTAGATAATGAAATAATGATTAAAAATAATTTAACTGATATTAATAATTATTTAGATGGAGCTTATAGATATATATTATCACCAGAAAGTATTTATGATATTGATGAACTAAAAACTAGTATAAAAATTATACCAGATTGTATTAAGGATATAAAAAAGTTAATAATTGAATTAGAAAAGGAGTACGAAATGAAATTAAAAACTAAAAGAATATTAGATATTGAAAACGAAATTGATGCTATATTGCTAGATATTAAAAAAGATGCCAAAGAGGCATATAGGTATATTTTAAATCCTAAAACCATTAAAGATATTGATAGTTTAATACATTATCTAAAAAATATACCTATGCATACAAATGCTGTAGAAAATTTAATTTATGAATTAGAAGGAGAATATGAAAATGAGTAATTATAACAAATTATTAAATAACTTAGAAACTTTAAAATTAATTAAGGTTAAAGAAAATATTGATACTTATATTGATTTAATTAATTCAAAAGAAAAAGATATTGTAGATTCTCTTTATGAACTTACAAACTTAGAAATTGAATTAATGGATGAAAAATCAATTTTAGGATGTGTTAGAACAGCTAATTTTCCTTATAAAAAAGGATTTGAAGATTTTGATTTTTCTTTCCAACCATCTATTAATAAAGAGAAAATATTAGATTTTAAAAACTTAAGATTTTTAGAAAATCATGAAAATATTATCTTTATAGGTAGTCCAGGGGTGGGTAAAACCCACCTTGCTACTGCTATTGGATTAGAAGCAGCTAAAAATAGACATTTAACTTACAGGATAAAATCATGAAAAATTTTTAGAAGCTTTGCAAATCCATATTATAAAAAGGATTGCAAAGTTTTTTAATATA
>CANRDV010000001.1 GCA_947629475.1 uncultured Bacilli bacterium | reverse complement strand
GTGATGCTAATCATATACTTGCTAATACAGGTGATAGTGATGTTACCGGAGAAATAGACTATAATAAAAAACCAGAAAGTGTGACTACTTCTGGAAAATGGTGGGATCCGCTAGAGCCAAATGTTTCAGTATCTACTTCTAGAGGTGTTGTTGTTCTAAAATCTGTATTAAGTGCGGCTTATTGGAAAAGTGCTGTAGCTAAAGCTTATAATCTCCCTATCGATGGTGTTAAGGTCTATACGATCGGATTAAATTCTGACAAGTCTAATGCTATTTTAAATCCTGAGGTTGGTTTTATAAATTCTAAAGAAAGTATTTTAAAGGAAATATATTCTAACTACCTAGAATGGAAAAAAGGAAACTTAGATGTATTAACTGTTCAAGGTGACAAAAGAAGTGGACATAATGGAACTAGTACAGGTCCTTATAGTTTAGGTAGACCAGCAACTGAATATAAATTCAATAAATTACCTGAAAATGATACTTATAAAGTTACTATGGATGACCTTGATTTAAACTATCCAACAAAATTTTATACTACAACTTCTGCTAATATAACTAAAGTGTATACTGCAATTTACAATGACTTATTATCATATAGTTATATAGAAAGTCCTATTAAAGCAAATACTACTATAAAATATACTGACCCTATAAGTGATTATCTTGAAGTAAAAGATGTAAATTCCATTCTTCTATTTGGTCAAAAATACAATATTACCAAAAGAGAAGCTACTCAAACTGAAAAAAGTAACCAAAAAAATGGTATAACTTATACCTATTATGGAGCTAGCACCAATACTTCTATAACTAATCATGGATATGATGAATACATAAGTGATGGAAGAGTAAATTCTACAACTACATTTAAAATAAATGATATTAAAATTTGGGTAGAAACCAATACTTCTTCTAACACTCAAACTTTATATGTTGAAATACCAAATAAAGTTTTACCTATCATAACAGCACGTTATCAAACTGATGAAGAAGATGTTACAACTTATATATCAAATGAAGACACACCTAGTTCATTACCACTTCGAATTTTATATACAGTTGGAATTAAAAACAATTTATTAGATAAATATTCTAAAGTTAATTTAGACTTACTATCTAGTAATTATATAAGCAAAAATAAAGAAACAAAAAATAACAAAGAATATGTATATTTATATTCTAATCTCTATGATAAATCTCATAACTATGGAAATGCTACAGTAACCTATACTATTTCTGAACAAAATACACATTATTTAACTCAAGATTACCTAGTTCTTTATAAAACAAGTAAAAATGGTGATAGTAATAATGAAGGAATTTTAAAAGCAACAGGGGGAACCGTAGTATTATCTGATAAGATTACAAAATTAGAAAATATTGATAAAAATGCAACTTATTATTACATCAAAGAATATTATACTAAAGGAGAAGATGGTAAAGCTAATCTAGTCCAATATGCAACTGCTATTAAAGGTTCAGACTTTTCATTAGTATATTATAATGAAGATACTGAAGAAGAAGTAACTGCTCCTGGTAGTGATGTTGTAGTAGCAATAAAAGTTGGAAGTCAAAACAAAAATTTAAATTACACTACTAGTAAATCTAATAATATAACTAATACAGCAACTTTAATGACATCAAGTAATTACAATAATAAAAATGTAACAAACTATCTTGGTAATAATGGTCGCATAGAAATGATTAATAATAGAAACCTAGAAATTAGAAAAGAAGTACAAGGAACAAGTGGAGATAAAAATAAATCTTGGACTTTCGAAGTTAAATTAACTCCTAAAAATGGTATAAATTTAAATACAAGTTATTCTTATAAAGGAGGAAGTTTTGCTGAAGGAGTTGCCAAAGCAAATGATGGTACAATGACATTAACAAAACAATCTGATGGTACTTATTTAGGAACTATTAAATTAATTCATGGACAAACAATTACAATTATGGATATTGAAGAAGGAACTTCTTATGAAATAATCGAAGAAGGAGCTAATACTGATAATTATACATTAAAAGCAGTTAATAATAAATCTACTCTTACTAGTGATAAACAAATAGAAATGCAAAATGTAAAAGGTATTACCTTACCTAAAACCGGAGAACTAGGTACTATCTTACCTTACTTTGCTGGAATATTATTTATTGCTTGGGGAATTACAACTTTCCTATTAATATCAAAACGTAAAAAGAATAATAGAGTTTAGTTTTAAACTAAATTCTTTTTTTTCTTGCATTCTTCATATAAATATTGTATAATATAGCAAGGAAAAAGGGGGATATGTTTATGCAATTAAAAAAATATGACGAAAAACTAATCAAAAGTAGAGGGCAATTAGTTTATAATGAATATCTAAAACTATTAGAATCAGGTGAATTACTAGTTGGAATAGAAGTTACTTTAGATAAACTAAAAATGAGTTTAACAAAATTTATTTCCATTCTTATGCAATATATAAAAGAAATAAATGTTCATGAAGATTACGAAGAACTATTTAATGAATTACTAAATAATCCAGAACCAAAAGAATATTTAAAACAAAACTTTATTCCTAAAGAATTTTTAATTACTAATCTTAATAATTATTTATTCTATAAAAGACCAGATATCTTATTTGGTAATAAAATATTACTACGAAAATTAAACTCATTAATTGAATATAACAATAAATTATGGAAGGAACGTGAAGAAAAAGAAAAAAATAAAAAAAACTTACTTCCTTTTGTAGAAAATATTATTAACGAATATCTAAATCAAGACTATTCTTTAGAAAGATTTTGTCTTATTAAAAACCTTAGTAAATATTACTTTTATTCAAATAAAGGTTTTTATACAAGAATTATTGCTTTATATAACAAAGACTTATATCAAAAACTATTAACTGATTATACTATTAGAGAACAAAATAAACAAATAAATATTCCAAATGATATTAATAATATACTTTCTATAATTAAAGAAAAAGGAGGTATTGATGCAATTGAATTTTATCAATTAACTAAATATTCACCCTTTGAAATATTAGAAGTAGCTAATAAAACACTATCAAATGAAGATAATAAATTAATTCGTGAATATCTAAATAGATTAAGAAGTAATTATAATCAAAATCATAAATTAAAAGTAGAATTATTAAAAGAAAAATATACTTTTAATTTAAATGGAACTTTAATTGAAACTGATGAAGATACAAGAAAAAAAATTATAGAATTTCTAGAAAAAGAAAATATACCTATTAGTTCAATAAGTGTATTCGAAGATGCTTGTAAAAGATATTATAAAAATGAATTAAACAGCAAAGGAGGAAAAATTTATGACTAATTTATATAGTTTTGGTGAATTAATATATAAAGATTACTTACAAATGTTAAAAACTCACGATAACCCATTAGTTTGGTTTGAATTAACCGCAGCCAAATACCGAACTAATACAAATATTATCCTTAAAGTTTTAAATAATTATATTAAAAATGAACTTGAAAAACCTGACTTTGTTTTAATCTTTGATAAATTAACTGAAATTGATAATCCAAATGAATATTTATTTTTTAATAATATAACACCATCTTTTTTAAAAGAACATTTAGAAGAATACTTAACTTATTATAAAGTAGAATATAAACTTCGTTATAGTAATAAAATACTTAATACTTATAAAGAAATTATAAAAAAATACATTACTTACTTTAAAAAACAAATTGAAATAAAAGAAAATAATCAATATGAAGAAACAATACTAGAATTTATTAATTCAAAATATACTTTAGAAAGATTCTGTATTAATAAAGGATTAAACTTAAATGATTTTAATATTAATAAAAATGGTATATTTATTAAAGTTATGAAAAATAATCAAGAATTATATAGAAAATTCTTATTTAGTATAGAAAGAAAAAAGAAAGAAATGGAGTTAAATATTCAATCTGATATTAAAAAAATTCTTAAAGCTATTAATGATTTAGGTTCCGATTTCTCTTTAATTGATTTATTTTTCTTAACTAATTATGGAATAAGAGAATTAACAAATACTGCTGATAATATCTTAGAAATAAATGATTTAAAATTATTTAGAAAATATATGAATGTTTGTTATCGAGACTTTGCTATATATGGTAATTTTATGAATACCCAAAGAATTAAACTATTAAAAGCAACACCATATACTTTTACCTTAAATAATGAACTAATTGAAACTACTATTGAAGATAGAGAAAAAATTATTAATTATTTAAAACAAAATGAAATACCTATTAATTCAAAAATATTTGCAATAGCTCTTTCAAGGTATTATAATAGAAAAAGAGAAAGAAGGTTTAAATGAATAACAATAAAAATATAACAAGTGATAAAGAAATATTAGCTTATAATGAATATCAAGAATTTATAAAAAAGAATAATAATATAGATAAATTATATGATGTAATAAGATTATTAGATTGGAAACAAGAAGAATTTTTTGATAATTTAATAAACTATATTAATAAAAATATTACTAAACCTAGATATGCTTTAGTATTTGATGAAATAATCGAAACTATTATTTTAAATAATGATAAAAATATTTATATGAGTTTATATAAACAAAAAATTAATCCTGATGAATTATTAACTAATCTTAATAATTATTTAACTTATTTTAGACCAGATATTAAATATACCAATCGTAATCTATCTAAAATAAGAACAATATTAAGTACCTATAGAGAATATTATAATATTTTAAGTGGTAAAGAAAACTATAATCGAATTAATACTTATACAACCAAAAATATTCTTGATTTTATTGAATCTCCTTATAGTTTAGAAAGATTCTTTATGTTTAGAAAAGTATCTTCGACCGAATTTATGAAATATTATGCTAATCCTTTAAAAAAGGAAAATAAAGAAGTTTATAATAAATTAGAAGAAAATATTCTTTTAAAGAAAGAATTAAAGAAAGCTACTATTCAAAATGATATATTAGTAATTTTAAATTTAATTAAAGAATTAGGTAATAATTTTACAAGTATAGATTTATTTAAAAATACCTTATTTAGTCCTAAAGAATTAATTAAAGCTGCTGATAAGTTTTTATCATCAGAAGATTTAAAATTATTTAGAAATTATGTTAATCGTTATACATTTGCATCTTTTAGAGCTAATATTTTAGGTAATGCAAGAGTTAAGGCTTTTATTGATTCTAGTTTTTCTTTAACAATTGATGAAGAATTAATAGAAACTACTAAAGAAGAAAGAGAAATGGTTATCAATGATTTAAAAGAATATTGTATTCCAGTTACATCGATTACTATTATAGATGATTATAAAAGATTAAGAAAATCTAAAACTTTAATTAAGGCATGAGTAATCATGTTTTTTTATGCAAGATTTATGCAAGTTGAAACATGAATTATCATGTTTTTTTCATATATTCATATAATTAAACGAGGTGAATAATGAAAGATAATATCTATATCGTTCAAAAAGGAGATAATTTATATGATATAGCTAAAAAACATAATACAACAGTTGGTATAATTAAAGCTTTAAATAATTTAAATTCTAATTTATTACAAGTAGGACAAGAATTAAAAATGCCAACATCAATAGTTGAAGAAAGTCTTCCAAGTGATTATATTATTTATACAATTAAACCAAATGATAATTTATATAGTATAGCAAAAAAATATGGAATTACTTTAGAAGAATTAATTAACTTTAATGAACAAGGTACTACTCTTCTTAATATAGGAGACCAGTTATTAATTCCAGTAAAAGGTGAAACTGATAATTTAACTTATGTTGTATCTCCAGGTGATACTTTATATAATATAGCTAAACGTTATAATATAAGTGTAGACGAATTAAAGAAAGCCAATAATTTAGATAATAATTTACTTAAAATAGGAGAAACTTTAATTATACCTGAAACTAATACTTATCAAACATATATTGTTAAAGATAATGATACTTTAGATAGTATAGCAAGTTATTTTAATGTGCCTAAAGAAGATATTAAGAATGCTAATAATATGTTAACAGATGATGTATTAATAGGTCAAATAATGGTAATACCGAACAAAAGTAATTTTTAAATAAACCCAAAAATCAGTTGAAAGCTTCATGGCTTTCTTTTTTTACAGACTTTCCTATTACATAAAAAAATTGCCAATTATAGCAATTTTTATTTAATTCTTATATTCTGTTAATTTAACTTTTGTTGTTCTTTCTTTTCCGTCTCTTAAATAAGTAATTGTAATTGTATCTCCAACATTATATTTATAAAGTTCATATCTAAGATAAGCAATATTTGATGTTTCTTCACCATTTAATTTAGTAATTACATCACCTTTTTTTAAATCAGATTTACTAGCACCTGAATTATTAGTTATTTCAGCAACTACTACTCCTGAGGTTACATTATCATCTAATAAAATACCATTTCTATATAAACTATAAGTATCAGTTGCATTTATCATACTAATTCCAAGCATTGGTCTTACAATTGCTTCACCTTTTTCAAGACTATCTATATGACTCATTGCATATTCAATCGGAATTGCAAAACCCATATTCTCAACTTCTGTTTCAACTAACTTTAAAGAAATAATTCCAATTACTTCTCCACTTGCATTTAATAATGGACCACCACTATTACCAGGATTAACAGCAGCGTTTGTTTGTAATACTTTCATAATCCAATCATTTGTTGATGATAAACTTACAGCTACTTCCCTATCTTTTCCTGATAAAATTCCATCCGTTATTGTTCCTCGATATTCATATCCTAAAGGAGAACCAATTGTAAATACTGTATCACCAAGTTTTGACTTTTCACTTGTTCCAATTTCTACTATATCTATTATGTCACTTTTATTAAGTCTTACAACAGCTAAATCTAAATATTCATCACTTCCAAGTACTTTACCTTCGATTTCTTTATCTTTACTTGTAATTAAAGTAACTTTAGCTGCTCCATCAATTACATGATGATTAGTCATTAAATAAGCATATTTAGAATCGGTTTTATAAACAAAGCCACTTCCAGTTGATTGAACAGTTGTTGCATTTTTATAATTTCTTACCATCATTACCGCATCATAGGCTTTTTCAACACTTGCACTTAATGAACCTTCATTAACAATCACAGTACCACTACAAGCACGACAAGTACTATCATTAGTAGATGTCGTTTGAGTTGGGGTTAAACTTTCAAAAACATCTGTATTAATAGCAATTACATACATAAGTAGTCCTCCTAAAATAAAGGCTACAAATAAATAAATTACTAAATTAAAGTTACTTTTATCTCGCATTATAATCACCTCAATCTATATTTCTTAATTCATCAAAATTCTTAGGAAATCCCATTCTATCTAATACTTTATCAATACTAATTGTATGTAAATTTAACTTTAAATTTTCTAAATCATGATTAATTTCTTCAATTAAATTAAAAAATTCTTCTTTAGATAACATTTGTTTCATAATTATAATTAAAGCAAATACATCATATTTTCCATATATATATTCATCATCCATAATTGGAATATTAAGTAATTTATGATATTTCGTATCATCTATTTTTCTTTGAGTTTTATTTTCAAATACTATATCTTCATGAGCACATAGATTTCTATAATTAGATAAAATTGTTAAATAATTAATCAAAGTATCAACTTCTATATTATAAATTTCTGATATTCCTAATTGGTCCTCTTTTTTTAAAATAGAATATAATTCTCCAACTATTCCAAAAGATAATACTTTTACTAAAACCCATAAAGGAATATAACCATAATTATTGACATAATGCATCGTTGCTGAATGTTGGGTTGCATTAATACTAATTTGTCTTTTCATTTTTCTTAGGATATCTGCAACTTGTTTTGTTTTTTCTTTGTTACTTGTAAAGTTTTTAGGTGTTAAATAATCTTTTTCACGATATCCATATTTTAAAGATAATTGATAACTAATGATTGATTTAACATTATTTTCAATTACTAAAATATTTTTAAATAAAATATTTCTTAATTCTCTATCAAATAAAAACAAACTATATAATTCTTCAAATGTTGTACCTTCTAAATAACGCTTATCAACACTACTTCGCATAAACAAATGTCTATATCCATTTAAAAAGAAATAGTTTTCTCTGAATAATACTTCTTTAGTATATTCAGGATTATCAACAACTAAACCTTTATTTCGTAATATTTCAATTTGTTCATCTAATGTTTTAAACTCCTTTTTCATATTCTCTTCTCCTACTTTATAAGTATACCATATTTTTTATGAAAAGAAAACAAGAATTATTATTTGATAGCGTAAAAATGTTTTGGAATTAACTATAAAAAAGAAAGAACTCATGGTATAATATACCTATAAATATATAAAAAATAAAAATAAAAGGAGTTCTTTCTATGATTATTATAACACAAAAATTAAGAAATTTAGCAATAAATATTTTGAAAAATACATTTTTTGAAGTAAATAAGGTGAGGATGCCCGATTTAATTGAAAATATTTTTTTTAATGTTGGTGAAGATGCATATTCTAAAGGCATGATTAGTTTAAACGACGGGTTTAAAAAAATGATAATTGAAACTATGAAATTAGCAATTCCAAGAATTGATAATGCATTTCTTAGCTCAGATTATAGAAAACATAATTTCTATAAATGTGATACTCATAAAAGAAGTATTACTACTATTTATGGTGATTTAGACTTTGAAAGAATTTATTATACAGACAAAGATAAAAAAAATGGTTTTTATTTTATTGATGAATTATTTAAATTTGAGAAATATACTACATATGACCCATTAGTAAGAGCAATATTAATTGATAGTTCTACTAATACTAATGCCAATATTACTTCAAATGAAACTAATCTCCTTTTAAACGATTATTCTAATTATTTAAATAATAATAAATTTAAAAATGTATCTAGGCAAACTATCCATACTTGGATACATAAGTGGAAAATTCCTAAAATTAAATATGAACCTATCGAAGGTGTTAAAAGACTTTATGTTATGGTTGATGAAAAATGGATTCATGAATATATTAGACACGTGATGCTAAATGATGATGAAAAAGATAAACATCATTATATTATGGGAAAATGTTTTGTTACTTTTACTGGTGCAATAACAAAAAACAATCGCAAGCAATTACTAAACAGACATATATTTATGACTTCTAATGACACTCCTTGGAAAAGTTTTATTGATGAAATATTTAATATATATAACTTTGAAGAAATTGATGAAATATATTTATTAAGTGATTGTGGTAATTGGATTTTAAGTGGAAAAGATGAATTGAAATTAAACAAAAATAATAAAGTAATTGCTAATACTTGTGAATTTCATGTAAAACTATATATCAATAGATTTACTTCTAATAAAGAAAATAGAGATAATCTTTATAAGTTAATTTATGTAGATAAAGATAAAAAAGGTTTCATTAAATTAGCAGATGAAATTATTGAAAAAGTTAATGATGAAAAAAAGAAAGAGAAAAAAACTAAATACAAAGATTATATTGTAAAGCATTGGAAGTCCATTTTAAATATGACTGACAGAGATGTAAAATCATCAATGGAATCTCATATTTCACACTATATGGCTAACTATTTTGGCTCTAGACCTAAGGGGTTTTCAAGGAATAGAATTGAAAATTATATTAAATTACAAGAAGATAAATTCAATGGAGTCAACATTATGAGTCTCTACTTATCTTCTTATAATAAAAAAGAAGAAGATAATTTTGTTTACGATGAACAAGAGGTTTCTTTTTCAATTTTTGAAAAAAGTTCTTCAAACATTCCAGTTAAATCTTCTTCTAATCCAATTTCGTTATTACTTAATAATATCGCCTTTTGTAGTTAATTCCAAAACATTTTTACGCTATCTATTATTTGTCTTGCTTATCTTTTTTATTTTTCTTTTGTTTTTTATCTTTCTTAGTATCTTTTGTATTATCATTAATTACTTCAGCTTCTTTAATATTAGTATCTTCTATTTTAGGTTTATCTGTGGCACTTGGAGTTACTTCAAATTCAAGACCTTGTTTACGACTAAATACATGACCAAATATTTCAAGAATTGCATAACCCATTAAAATTAATCCTGCGATTTGCATTTCTAAATTCTTTATTAATATAGTATATAAACCTCCACCTATTAATAAAATAGATAATATAAGTAATACCCAAAAGTTCGTATCTTTTTTTTCTATCATCAAAGCATTTGCAAGTCTTGTAATTCCACATACAAGTATCCAACCACCAATTATAAATCTAATAACTTGTTCAATTACTTCACCTAAAAAGATAAATACTAAACCAACAACGGCTAAAACAATACCTAAAATCATTCCTTTAGATGAAGTTGTATTATCTTTTTTTACATCAAGATAATTTTTAATACAATTGAATACTCCAACTAAAGTTATTAAACCACCCATTCCATAGGTAACTGCTAACATTACTTCGGTTGGCTTAGAATAAAGTAATGCTCCTAATATAAATAATACTACAGAACTAATTAATTGCATAATACTAGAATATGCTGAAACTTTTATTTTCATATCTACCTCACTTATAATACGATTATACACTAAATTATTTAAAAAATAAAGATGTTTTCTAAATAAATTCTATTTTTTTAAATAGATATGTTATTATATTGTTTATTTTCTTAAAAAGACAATTTTAGCAATTTCTTGCTCCAATTGTCTTTTGTTTATTATGTTTTACAGATAAAATCATTTCTTGATTATCAGATTCGTCTCCAAACCACTCATCATAGTTATCAAAGACATCTCCTCCATCATCTTCAAAGAAACTTTGAAAATCTTCATTTAATTTATCTTCTGATATCATATCGTATAAACCATTAATTTTAATATAAGGATATTCTTCATTTATATTGAAAACAGAAGCAGTATAATCACTTCTTACAAAAGTATCAGTATCTGAATTATATTGAAATGCATAAAAGCCAGCACATTTATAAATTGGATTACCCGCATCATCATAACCATCTAATTTACTTTCCCAAGTTGTACCTTCAATATATTCAATTAAAGGTCTATTATCCTCAGCAACAACAAAGCCGTTTTCAAATAATTTATTCGCAAACTCAATATCACTATCAAAAAAGACTTGTTTTATAATATCTTGTTTTATAAAACCATTTATTTCTTTCTCTTCTCTTGGAAGATAAGTAACATAGCCATCCTTATTCATATAGCAGTGTAAATGTTTACATGGTATTTTACACTCTGTTGTCATATCATTTACAGTGCTTACTTGACTGTCGTTTTTTGTCAAATGAGCGTATGTAGCAGTTCCAGCAATTGAACCAACAAGAGCCCAAACAACTCCTCCTAATATATAATGTCTTGGTGATTTTCTTTTTCTTAATTTTCTTTTCTTTTCCATATAGCCCTCTTTTCGAGTACATATTATATCACAAAAATATCAAAAATGCAAGATTTTCTTTTTCTCCTTGTTTTTAAACTAAAATAATGTTAAAATTAAATAAAGGAGTGATATTATGGATTGTCCATTTTGTTATAAGATTGAAAATATAGAACCTGTATTAGAAAATGATTTAGCTTATGCTTTCTATGATGAATTTCCAGTTTCTAAAGGACATATGTTATTTATTACTAAAAGACATGCTGATGACTTTTTTGATATTACTGAAGATGAAAGAACTGCTATTTTTAATTTAGTAGATGATGCTAAAAGATTAATTGATAATGAATTTAAGCCAGATGGTTATAATATTGGTTGTAATATAGGTCATGCTGCTGGTCAAACTGTTAATCATATGCATTTACATTTAATTCCAAGATATAATGGAGATGTATTAGACCCAAAAGGTGGAATTCGTGGGGTTATCCCTGATAAAAAGGATTATTAATATGGATTATAATTATATAAGAACTTTAAAAGATGATGATATTTTACTAGTTAAAACTTCCCTACTTCTTTATATGTATTCATATTATGAAGAAGAAAACTTACTTGATGATAACCTTAAGTTTTTATTTAAAAATATTATCAAAATTACAAAATATAAAGATTTTGATTTTGAACCACCTTACTTTAAAATGAAAATTAAAGATATTAAATTAATTTTTGAAAAAGCTCCTACTGGAATATTTACAAATAGTTCTTTTAAAGAAGATACTAAATTTAAAAGAAAGTAATTTAGGAAACTATTTTACTTTTTAATTTTAAGTAAATTAATTGACAAATATATTTAAAAATAAATATATATTTGTTATAATTTAAGTAGGTGGTAAAAATGACAGATTATGAAATAAGTAAAAAGGCTAAACTTAAACCTATTAAAGAAGTTGCAAGTAAAATTAATATTAAGGAAGATAATCTTATTCCATATGGTAAATATATGGCTAAGATTCCAGCACTAGATAAAAAGAAAAAAGGTAAGTTAATTTTAGTAACCTCTACTAATCCTACTCCTTATGGAGAAGGAAAGACTACTCTTGCTGTTGGGTTAAACGATGCTTTAAATAGAAATGGATACAAAGCAGTTGTTGCTTTAAGAGAACCATCGCTTGGACCTGTGTTTGGAACAAAGGGCGGGGCTGCTGGAGGAGGAAAAAGTCAAGTTGCTCCAATGAATGATATTAATTTACATTTTACAGGAGATTTTCATGCAATTACATCTGCTAATAATTTAATTTCTGCTATAATTGATAATCATATTTATCAAGGAAATAAGTTAGATATAGAAGAAGTTTACTTTGAAAGATGTTTAGATGTAAATGATAGAGCTTTAAGACATATTGACCTTGGAACAAGAAAAGAAAGCTTTACCATAACGGCTGCATCAGAAATCATGGCAATCTTTACTTTAGCTAAAGACATTGATGATTTAAGAAATAAACTAGACAATATTTTAATAGGAAGAAACTCAAAAGGAAAAGAAATCTATTTAAAAGATTTAAAAGGAACTGGTGCTGTTCTTGCTTTACTTAAAGATGCTTTTAAACCTAACTTAGTTCAAACTTTAGAAAATAATCCTGCGATTATTCATGGAGGACCTTTTGCCAATATTGCTCATGGTTGTAATTCCGTGGTTGCCACCAAGACTGCTTTAAGTTTATCAGATTATGTAATAACAGAAGCAGGCTTCGGAAGTGATATGGGTGCTGTTAAATTCTTTGATATTAAATGTTCCCTAAATAATTTATACCCTGATTTAGTAGTTATCAATGCAACCATTAGAAGTTTAAAATATCATGGAAATGGCGACTTAACTCGAGGAATTGAAAACTTAAAGTTTCATATTTTAAATATGCAAAAGTTTAATGATAATGTTTTAGTTATCTTAAATAAATTTGAAAGTGATACTAAAGAAGAAATTAATATATTAAAGGATTATTGTCATAATTTAAATGTTGAAGTATTAATTAGTAATATGTATAAAAATGGAAGTCGCGGTACTAAAGAAATTGCTCTCAAAGTTGTAGAACTTGCTAATAAAGGTAATACTAAACAATATGAAATATATAATCTAAATGATGATATCTTAACTAAAGTTGATAAGTTTGCCAAAGATATCTATGGTGCAAGTAAGGTAGTTTATAAAGATAATCTTGATAAAGAATTAAAAAATCTTGATAAAAAATATCAACATTATAAAATATGTATCTCAAAAACTCCTGCATCAATTACTGATAATAAAGATATTTTAGGTTATCCAAAAGATTTTACCATGACTGTTACAGGTTATAAAATAAATAATGGAGCTGGATTTATAACCATATTAATGGGTGGTGTTGTTAGAATGCCAGGTTTATCTAATAATGCTAATTATCTAAACATTGATGTTAAAGATGATGAAATACTTGGAATATTTTAGCATAATCTATTGATAATTGGTTTAATATAGTATATAATTATATACAAACGGGAGATGGTAGCCCCAGCCTAGTTTCGGCGGTCATATTAATATGTTCCGAAAAATAGAAGGTTATTTTGCTTGAGATTGTCAGGCTGCTACCAAGAGGACTTAATTTAGGTCCTCTTTTAATATAATAAATTTGTTTTCAAGTAATGATACTAAATTAGGAACTAATCCTAATTTTCTTTTGACCTATTATAAACAATATGATAAAATATTTATAAAGATAGGAGAAAAATATGGAAGCATTTTTAACTATAAAAGACACAGATATTGAAAGAAATATTCAAAGAGACCCTTTAAGACAACAATCAATTTGGTCAAATCTTGCTAGAAAACTTTATCCTAATATTACTTCAGTAACTGATGATATAAAAGGATTTATTATAACTGCACTTGGACTTAAAGTAATCGATAAATTAGAAAAATATAATAATATTGCATTTACACCCAAAGAAAAAAACGATATTAAAATAAAATATGAAATGATTATTATATATATATTAGTTGAGTATAATATTAAAAAAAATAAAAATATAAAATTCTTAGGCGATAATAACGGAATGAAACTTTATACAACTGCCAAGAACAATAATCCCATTATATCAGCTGAAAAAGAAATTTTAGTTGGTCAAGAAAGTTCAGGTTATATAGGAAGATATAACTCAAAAACAGAAAAATTAAAAGATAAAATTTTAGATATAACTTTTAATAATTCTTATGATAAACAAAAATTAATAGACTCTTTTTTTGATATTTTAAAAAATAATAATGTAATACACTATAAAGATATAAAAGATGATATTAAAAATACAATAATAAATATTTTACAAGTTAAGGATAATCAAAAAGAGAAATATTTAAACACATTAGGAATAATAAGTAAAGAAGAAAAATATCTTAATAATATTTATGAAATTCTAAAAAATGATAATAGTTTAAATATAAAAGAAATTTTTTCTAATAATAACTCAAATGAAACAATTAAAAATATTTTAGCATTAGAACCTTTTTTAACTTATTTAAATAATATTTTTTATACTCTCCTTAAACAAGATAATTTAAATAACTTAGAAAATAATAACGAATTAAATAAAATGGTTGATGAATTAAAAGATTATTATAATAAAAATAAATTAGATTTTTTCTTTAAAGAAGATTATTATCCTAATTTAAGAGATAATATTAGAAAATCTAATACTGAAATAATTCATGCTCTTATAGATGATCATATCAAGATTATAACAGAAGATAAATCAAATCCTTGGATTAAAAAAATTAATAATAAATATTATATTATTCATACAGCAAAACGAGATATTATAGAACCAGAATCAGAATTTAGTCATTTATATTATCTTGATGCTGTTCAAAGTCTTATAAGGAGTATGGATTCATGGAAATAAAATTAAAAGATAAAATTAAAGAAAAAATAGATGAATATGATACTATAAGTAATTTAATTTTTACAACTTATAGTTTAGATATCCCTTTCTTTGAAACAAAATTGCTACCCTATTTATTTGATATAGAAATTCATAAAGGAATTAGAAATCAAGAATTTTTTATTGTTGAGGCTCTTACTAATAAACTACATGAAAAAAATACTAAAATAAATGTCTTTTGTGATAATTATTTAGGTGATTATGAAAAAATTGGTAATTACCAAATAAAACAAGTTAAAGCAAATGGGGTATTTCATCCTAAGTTAATTATAATTATAGGTAAAAAAAAGAAAAAAGATATTTTAACTTTATTGGTATCATCTGCTAATTTAACAACAAGTAGTTATGGTATTAATAAAGAAGTTCTAGGTATTCTTACTATTGATAAAAAAAATATAATTGAAGAAATCATAAAAAATTCTAATGATATATGGCAAATTATTGAAAATTTAGCTAATAATGGTAAATTAAATGATAAATTAATTCTAACTGGTTTAAATGATGAAAAAAACTTTTTAGATAAAATTAATAATAATAATTTAAAAATAGTCACTCCTTTTATAACTAATGATATGCTTACAAATGAAAAGTTTAAAGATGCGGAAATTTTATTAACTAGTAAAAGTGGTTTTAGTGATGGTAATAAATATGATTCCTCTTTAAAAAAATTATTTGTTCTTAATAATGATAAAGAATTTATTCATGCTAAAGTTTATATTATGGATGATAAAGTAATAGTTGGTTCTCATAATTTTACTAATAAAGCTATAAATAATAAAAACGTTGAAGCATCTTTAATTATAAAAGATACTAAAACAATAGAAAACTTTAAGAATTGGTTTAAAGAATTATATAAAAATAAAACAGAATATGAATATCAGGAAAATGTTGAAACGGAAGATGAAGATAAGGATAGTTCTACAATTAAAATTGAAGATGCTATATTAGATTATAATACAAATGAAGTTACAATTACTTTAGAAAAAAATTATCAAAATGTAAAACTTTTGACTTATGAATTAACTTTAACTAAAAATGAATCTAATAAATTTAGTTGTAACTTAAATGATGATATTTTTAATCAGATATTATTAAACAGATTTTTTTGTCTTGAAATAGACAATAAATATAAAGCCTATGGAACTTTCTATATTAAAAATCTTCCTGATAATTTTAATATATTAACTATAACTGCCAATTATTTCGATTTTTTAGAATTTGTTAAAACTAATAAACATAAACTTCGACTAGAAACTTACGAAGAAAAGGAAACTGATTCTAAAAAGAGTTATGAAAAAGATAAATATGATATTGCTAATATATATGTTACTTATAATAAAATAACTGAAAATTTAAAAAAAGAAGAGAATAAACCTTTAACTATTTATGATAGAAAATTTGATAATTTTACAGATTCTTTTGTTTCGGAATATAAGAATAATTTTGAAGATAAAAATTTATTATACTTTTTATTAACTGCTAAAGAAATTGAAATTATCTTAAATAAATATATTATTAAGTATGATGAATTTAATAAAGTATTTGAGGAATTAAAAAAAGAAGCTATTTCAAAACTTAAAGATGAATTTAAGTTAAAAGAAAAAAAAGCCAAAGAATTATTAGATATTTATTTGGATAATCTGGAGGTTGACTATGAAAACAATAAAAGAGAATGATATAGAAGACTTTAGAAAATATATTGATTTAGGTAATAACGATATGGCTAAGATTCAAGAAGAAGGTATTTTAATGGCTAATCGTATTTTAGAATCTAATAAGACTCTTATGATTGCTGATGATGTTGGTTTAGGTAAAACTTATGAAGGATTAGGATTAGCTTTTTATAGAAATATTATAAATAAGAAACAAAAAAGTAATATTTTAATAATTGCTCCTAATTATTATGTTGCTAAAAAATGGATAGATAAAGAATATAGAAAGTTTACTAATAATTGTTTAAAAAAAGTATTGATGATGTTATTCTCTATAATGATTATAATGAAGATTTAATTAATAATCCTTTAAAATTAATTGAACTTAAAAATGAATTTAAAAATAAACATGTAATCTCTATTATAAGAATAAATAGTTTTAGTTTTATAAGTGAGAATAATTTTAGTAAAATAGGTCTTAATGTTAAATTACCAAGTTATGATAAAAATAATTCTAAAGAATATGATAACTATCTAAGGGCTTTATGTAATGAATTACTTAAACTAAATAATGAATTACCTGAATTTGATTTAGTTATAATTGATGAATCTCAAAATATAAGAAAAACTGATTCTAAAAAAGCTGAATGTTTTTCTGCTTTCTTTGGATTATATTATAAAAATAATGAATCTGATAATGATAAAATGAAGTTTAAAAAAACTTTATTTCTAACAGCTACTCCTTATCATAATTCAGAAAAAGATGTTTTTAATCAAATGTCTTTTGTAATTAAGAAAGAGAAAAAGATTAATATTCTTAATAAGAAAGAAGATTTAACAAAAAAGAATCTAAATAATTATATAAATATTATTAAAAGAAATAGAATCTATAATAATCACAGTAAGTTTTATTATCGTGAATATGAAACTACAGAATCAGAAATGACGTTTCATGAAGGTTTAACTATGGCTTTAATTCAAAAAAATGAAATTGCTCAAAATGGTTATATTTTTAGAATTGGTTCTCTTGATGGATTTGAACGTTTTTATAAAGATACCTTAAATAATAATAAAGATGAAATTCCTAATGAAGATGAACTTAGTCCTGATAGTAAAGATAAAATTGATACTTATCTAATTGATTATTTTAAAGAAGATTTAGAAAACAAATTTAAGAATAAAGCAAATGATATTTTATCACATCCAAAACCTAGAGCAATTAAAGATATAATTTCTGAAAAAAATCATGATAATACTAAAATAGATAAAACTTTAATATTTGTTAGAATTAAAAGTACTATTAAAGATATTGAAAAGGTTTTAGTTGATGATTATGATAATACTTTAACAGACTTAATTGATGAAATTATTAATATTAAAGATGATGATCCAAAAAAAGCAATTGAAAAATTTGAAAATGAATTATTAGGTAAAAATGATAAGGAAGATGAGGAAATTTCTGATGATTCTTTAGAAAATAATTACTATGGAGATGATGATAAGAAAAAAAATGAACCATATGAATCTTCATGGTTAAAAGAACTGAGAGTTAAACCTACTAATAACACTATTTTACCTAATTATAAAAAGAGATTTCTAAATTATAATAAATTTGATGAATTATTTGAAGAAGATTATTTTAAACTATTAGGGTTTAATATTAAAGATATTAATTATAACAAGAATGAAGATAAATTAGAAGTTGAATTTAAAGAGAAAGGTAAGTATTCTATTACAGTCTCAGAAATAAAAGAAAAATTAAAAAATAAAGATGTTAGTATATCTGATAAAAAATTAAAGAGATTAACAAGAAAAAGAGTTGTAAATTTAATATTATTGGAAAAATTAGCAAAGGATGGAAAAATTTGGGAATATATACCTAAAGAATATGAATCTTTCTATTTTGGTAAAGAAGTAAAGCATAATAAGGATTTTAATATTGATTTATTTGACTTACAAACTTTATTTAAAAATAATCCTTCTATATGGGATAAAGAATACTTTAATTTAAATCAATTAATGTATAATAATGAAAATATTAAATTTGAAAAAGAAATGTTTTTAAAAAGAGAGTTTATTAAAGATATTATTAAAAGTAATATTATTAATAGTGAAAGTATTTTATATTTTATTGCCTTAGTTTGTAAACTAGAGAAAGATAAAAAAGATATAAATTATAGAGATATCTTAAAAGAAATAGTTAAAAATAAGAATAAGAATTTTTGGAAAAGGATTTATAATCGAGTTCAAGATTTTTTTAAATCTTTTACTTCTGATGATAATGAAGTTCCAGATATTGATGCTCTTCTTAATCATTTAGGTTATAGTAATTTTTATAAGAATGATAATGAATTAGATGATAAAAAAATTCAAGATATATTAAATAAAAGACAATTTTGTAGAGATAGTATAGTTGGTTGTTCAAGTAATAATGATGGAGATAATGTTTATAATAAAAGTATTTGGTTTAATACAAGTTTTTATCCTGATATTATGATTGCAACTGATATTGTTAAAGAAGGAATTGATTTACAAAGAAATTGTTCTCATATTATTCATTATGGAATTGCTTGGACTCCTGGTGATATGGAACAAAGAATTGGAAGAATTGATAGATATTTTAGTAAAACTTATCGTGAATATAAAGATGACGACAAATCTAAAGGTGTTAGAATAACATTTTTATATATGAAAAATACTATAGATGAAAGACAAATAGAAAATATAACTTCAAAGATGATTAATGCTGTTAAAGTATATAATAAAAATGATATAGAAAGCATCTTAGTAACTAAAAAAGATAAAGAAGTTGATATATCTAAAGAATCCGATCCTATTGATGCTAATATTGAAATATTAAATAGTATTAAAAATATTGAAGATTAATTAGACAATTTTTAAAAGAATTTGATTAAGCACATATGACTTGGTTACACACTGTGTAACCAATAAAATAAATCTAATATTTAATCCTAAATAGGAAGGAGAAAGTTATGTTTGAATTAGTATCTAATTTACTCCAAATGGAGCCAAACCTAATGCTATTAAAGAATTTACAGATGAAGTTTTAAAGGGAGTTAAACATCAAGTTTTACTTGGAGCAACCGAAACTGGTAAGACTTTTACAATTTTTAATGTTATAAAAAATGTTAATAAACAAACTTTAGATTTTACAATGACGGTTACAGGTTATAAAATCAATAATGGAGCCGGATTTATAACCATATTAATGGGAGGGGTTGTTAGAATGCCAGGTTTATCTAATAATGCTAATTATCTAAACATTGATGTTAAAGATGATGAAATACTTGGAATATTTTAGCATAATCCATTGATAATTCGTTTAAAATAGTATATAATTATATACGAACGGGAGATGGTAGCCCCAGCCTAGCTTCGGCAGTCATATTAATATGTTCCGAAAAATAGAAGGTTATTTTGCTTGACATTGTCAGGCTGCTACCAAGAGGACTTAATTTAAGTCCTCTTTGATATATTTAAATAATCAATATCTTGTAATATATAAATTTATAATATATAATTTATTTATAGAAAAAGGAGATAAAATGCGTGAAATTAGATTTATAAGTAATTATGAAAATGTAAGAAAAGAATATCCCAATTGTATAACCATAAGTTATCGTGAATTAACTAAAAGAAGAATGATAATTCTACCAAAGCATCCTATATCTTTGAGACTTTTAGTTGATACTTCAAAAGAAGAAGCAGATGATATAAAAACAATAGAATATTTAAATAAAATATTTAGGGACTATCCTAATATGGAGTTACACATAAATGTTGAAGATGAGCATTACTTTGAAAATGCCAAAAGAATTGCTTCTCTTATAAATGCTAACCAAAAAGTAATTAAATTGTTTCCTGATATGCTTTTAAAAGATAGAACATCACTTGATTTAAAGAACTTAAATTGTATAACTATTATTCCATTACAGTATTTAATGTGGCATAACGAAATTGAAAATGCAGATTCTAGATTTATTAGATTCGATAGAAGAGATTGCAGTGATACTGATGGAAGAATAAAATATAGTGAAAGGATGAATAAAGGTTTCATAGGTAATTTTTATAATCTTCGTGATGCTTTAAAATTAAAACGTACACTTCTTCAAATTCTTAATTCAACCTTAAAACTCAAAGGCATACACCCTGATTTTCAAAAAGTATTACTTGTTAGTCAATATTTATCTAAACATATAGCTTTTCCAAATGATATAAATAAAAAATTAGGATATCATTTTGCAAATGATACTTTAAAAAATGGTGAAGGAGTATGTGAGGGTCAAGCCGAGGCTTTTATGATGCTATTAAATAATCCTTATATGAAAATTGATTGTCGTTTACTTGGTGGTTCAATCATTGATGATGGAATACCTTACGGACATGCTTGGAATTTATTACAAATAAGAGAATCTGAATCATGGTTTTTATATGATCAAACTTATGTTGGTGAAGAGCAAGATTATCAATATGCATTTTTTCCTTTAACACAAGATTATCAAACTATAGAAGGTGCTAAAGGCAAATATCAAATTACAAATAAGAAAATTCCAAACGGATTTTTAAAACGTGAATTAGAAGAAGCCAACAAAATAGAAATAGAGGCTAGAAGAGGAAAATATAATATTGTAATTAGAGAAAGTTTAGATGAAACTATTGCAAGAAAGTACTAAATTTAAAATAAGTTTAAAAGTCACGAAAGTGATTTTTTTAGTTAAATTATTAAAAAGTATTTATTTAATTATTACATTATAGTATAATAATTAGTAATTTGATTAAGTACATATGACTTGGTTCCACATGTGGAACCAGTAAGTTTAAATTTTAATTATTTAAGACTTTACCCAAACTAGAAAGGAGAAAGTTATGTTTGAATTAGTATCTAATTATACTCCAAATGGAGACCAACCTAATGCTATTAAAGAACTTACAGATGGAGTTTTAAATGGAGTTAAACACCAGGTATTACTTGGAGCAACGGGAACTGGTAAAACTTTTACAATTGCAAATGTTATTAAAAATGTTAATAAACAAACTTTAGTTCTTGCTCATAATAAGACGTTAGCAGGACAACTTTATTCGGAATTAAAAGAATTATTTCCGAATAACCGTGTTGAATATTTTGTATCTTATTATGATTATTATCAACCTGAAGCCTATGTTCCATCAAGTGATACTTATATAGAAAAAGATGCTCAGATAAATGATGAAATTGATGAACTCAGACATTCTGCAACAAGTGCTCTACTTTCTCGTAATGATGTAATAGTTGTTGCAAGTGTTTCTTGCATCTATGGAATTGGAGAAGTTTCCGAGTATAAAAATAAAACTTTAACTTTAAAAGTAGGTGACAATGTTGATAGAAATAATATAATGTTAAAATTAGTTGATATGTTATATGAAAGAAATGAATTTGATTTTAAAAGAGGAACCTTTAGAGTAAGAGGAGATACTTTAGAAATAATTCCATCAAATGAACATGAACATGGAATTAGAGTTGAATTTTTTGGAGACGAGATTGATAGAATAAGTGAAATTGATGTTTTAACGGGAGCAATTCTTAATAATAAAAAAAGTGTTACTTTATTCCCAGCTAGTCACTTTGTAACAAATGATGAAACTTTAAAACTTGCAATTAAAAATATTAAGGATGAGTTACAAGACAGAATTGAATACTTTAATCAAAATAATAAGCCACTTGAAGCTGAAAGAATAAGAGAAAGAACGAACTATGATATGGAAATGCTTGAAGAAACTGGATTTTGTCATGGAATTGAAAATTACTCGAGACATCTTGCTTTAAAGCCCGCGGGAGCAACTCCTACTTGTTTACTTGATTTCTTTAAGAAAGACTTTTTACTTGTAATTGATGAATCCCATGTAACAATTCCTCAAGTAAGAGGTATGTATAATGGTGATAGAGCTAGAAAACTAAATCTAGTTGACTATGGGTTCCGTCTTCCAAGTGCCCTTGATAATAGACCTTTAAAATTTCCCGAGTTTGAAGCCAAACTTAATCAAGTAATCTATGTCTCAGCAACTCCTGGTGACTATGAACTAGGACTTACTAATGGTAAATTCATAGAACAAATCATAAGACCAACCGGACTATTAGACCCAACCATCGAAGTCCGTAAAACAAAAGGTCAAATCGATGACTTAGTTGGAGAAATAAACACAAGAATTTCCAATAATGAAAGAGTTTTAGTTACAACTTTAACAATCAGAATGGCTGAGGAATTAACTAATTATTTAAAACAATTAGATATAAAAGTTGCTTATTTACACTCAGAAATTAAAACATTAGAAAGAATGAAAATAATAAGAGATTTAAGACTTGGTAACTATGATGTTTTAGTTGGTATCAATCTTTTAAGAGAAGGACTTGATATTCCTGAGGTTAGTTTAATTGCAATTCTTGATGCTGATAAAGAAGGGTTCTTAAGAAGTGAAAGAAGTTTAATCCAAACAATTGGAAGATGTGCCAGAAATGCAAATGGTCATGTTATTTTATATGCTGATAAGATGACTGATAGTATGGACTATGCGATAACAGAAACCAAAAGAAGACGAGAAATTCAAGAAAAATATAATCTTGAACATGGAATTACACCTAAGACAATTATCAAAGAAATAAGGGATTTAATATCTAACTTAGATACAAGAAGCGAAAAGAAAGAAAAAACAAAAATGTCTAAGAAAGAAAAAATGGATATGATTGTAAGACTTGAAAACGAAATGAAAGAAGCAGCTAAAAATCTTGACTTTGAACGGGCTATGGAACTAAGAGATATTTTATTTGAAATGAAGGCAGAAGAATGAAATTTACCAAGATTTATGTAGAAATTACTAATATTTGTAATTTAAATTGTTCTTTTTGTAGTAAAGATAAAAGAATTAAAGAAGAAATGTCTCTAGATAACTTTAAAATTGTTTTAGATAAAATTAAAGATTATACTAAATCAATTTATTTACATGTTAAAGGAGAACCCTTACTTTATTCTAACTTAGGTAAGTTACTTACAATATGTGATAACTATAAAATGAAAGTTAAAATAACAACTAATGGTACTCTTTTAAAAGAAAAGAAAGATATTTTAAAGAGACATAATTGTATTAAACAATTAAATATTTCTTTACATTCTGAGAATAATAAGAAAAACTATTTTGATGAAGTATTTGAAACTTCTAATGAATTAAAAAATTTTTTCCCCATTATTTATCGTATTTGGTTACTTGATAATTTAACTTTAGATATTTTATCCACCATGATTGTGGATAAAATTATTGATTACTATAATTTAGATAATAGTTTTAAGGAAGAAGTTATAAAAAATAAAAATATTAAAATTACTAATAATTTATACTTAGATAAAGATAATTACTTTGAATGGCCTACTGATAGTATAAATAACAAAGAAGTTCAAGGTACTTGTCTTGGTACTCGAAGTCATATAGCAATTCTTGCTAATGGTGATGTTGTCCCTTGTTGCTTAGATTCAAGTGGTATTTTAAAATTAGGTAACATTTTTGATAATGATTTAGAATATATTTTAAAGAGTAATAAATTCTTAGAAATACATAATGGTTTTCTAAATAATAAAATTTTATGTAATATGTGTAAAAATTGTCGATTTCGTATTCAAAAATTCAAAAGTTGATTGATTTTCTGAAAGAAATATGATATACTCATGGTGTTTAAAGGAGTGATTGAAATGGCTAAATATTGTACTAATTGTGGTAAAGAATTAAAAGAAGGCGCAGATATTTGTTTAAACTGTGGAAAGATTGTTCAAGAAAAGAAAGAAGAACAACCTGCTAAACCATCCAATCCAAATGCTAAAAGTAAGGTTGCAGCTGGAGTTCTTGGTATTTTCCTAGGTTGTTTTGGAGTTCATAACTTTTATTTAGGTTATACTGGTAAAGCTGTAGGTCAATTATTAATAACTCTATTGTCATGTTTTATCTTATCACCTATTTCAGCAATTTGGGGTTTCATTGAAGGTATCTTAATTCTATGTGGTAATATAGATAGAGATGCAAATGGAAATAAGTTAGTTGACTAAAGAAAATAAAAGATTAATCATCTTTTTTCTTTTACTTTCAATCTTTTTCCTTTTAATTCTCTTTGGTTTTAAATTTAATTGCCCAGTTAAAAAAATTTTTCATATTTCCTGTCCAGGTTGTGGTTTAACAAGAGCAATTACTAGCCTACTTCATTTAAATATCTTAAATAGTATCTATTATAATATACTTGGCATTCCTTTATTTTTATTCCTTGTTACTAGTTACTTATTAATAGGAATAGATATTCTAAAAAAAAGAAACTACTTACAAAGTTTCTTACATAGATTAAGTAAATATTATCTAATTATTATTATTTTAATTATAATTACTTTTATTCTTAATAATATTCATAAAATATAACTATGAATATTTTTTTAACATATCTTTCTTTAATACTTTAGATTTATTTTTATCAAGAAATTTTTTATCTAATTCTAAAGCAAGTTCTATACTTAAATCATTATTTAAGAAATTAGAATAAGTACTTAAAATATCTTCATCTTTTACATAAAGTAATACTTCTTCTTTTACTTTAAAATAACGATTATTTAGTTTTAAATATAAATTAACTAAACCTATCTTTTTAATAATTAAAGTTAAATTACTTCTTATTAACTTTAAGGCTAAATCTAAGGAATTAACTTTAATATTTAAAGTATCTTTTAAAAATTCAAAATAATCTTCTACATCTAAACTTTTATCTTTTCTTATATTATAATCTAAGATATCAAGTTCTAAAGGAGTTTTAAATTCTAATAACTTATTTCTTAATCTTTCTTTATTAATATTTTTTACATTTATATAAAATAAGTATATATAATAATAATCATTACTATTAATAATATAATCTTCTAATTTAGATATATCTATATTATGTAATGCTAAATCTTTAGCAAAGGAATATACAGAATATATTTTATTTATTTTTTCTTCTCTATTTTCATCATAAGAATCTTTATTACTTGAATTAAGTAAAGCTTCTTCTAACTTTAATAAATTTACTTTATCTGGTAAAATAGATGCTAATCTATAAATATAAAAATGACTATTTAAACTAATAAAAATATCTTCTAAAGTAGTATAATCAGTAATTCTGTTATTAAGAGCAAAGATAAGTAAACTTTCTAAATTACCTATTTCTAATAGTCTTTTTTCTATTTTAAGTAAATTACTTTTAGGATTATTTGCATATTTTACTATTAAATAAGGATTATTTGATTGTAATATTAATTCTTCAAATTTATTTATATCTATATTATCTAATTCTGCAAAGTTAATTAAATATTCTATATCTTGATTATTTTTAAGTATAACACTTTCTAATCTTTTAATATTACTTCCCTTTATATCTCTAGCAAAGAAATAAAGATATGAAATATTATTAAGTTCAATTATTTTATCTTCTAATAGTTTAATATTAGCATTTTTAACTTTACTTGCATATTCATATATATATTCAGGATAATTAATATTTAAAATTGCTTCTTGGAATAATTCATTATCTGAAATTTTATTTGCAAACATACAATAATAATCTAATTCAAAATCTTTAAGTAAATTAGTTATTAATTTTTTTATACTTTTAGAATTAAAATAATTACTATACTTTAAAAGAATATAGTAATCCTTTTCATCTATTTTTAAATCTATATATTTTTCAATTTGACTAATATTAATTTTAGAAATTATCTTAGAATATTTGTTACTTAAAGTAACTAGAGTTAATAATTGGTTTAATCTTTCTTTGGTAAAACCATTTAAATTAATTATTTCGATTAACTCTTTCATAGATATTTTTTCTAATTTTACTTTATTAATTAAATCTTCATAACTGCTTATCATACTACACTACTCTCCTAAACACATTATAATTTTAACACAAAAGAAGAAAAAATAAAGATTATTTTACTCTAAATTTACATTATTTAACATCTTTTTTATAAATAACTTTAACTAAGTATAATCCTTCGGGATGAGCCGTTCTATAACCTACACTTCTAGTTTTTCCTTCGATTATTTTAGGAACCATTTCTATATCCATCTTACCTAATCCTATTTGAATAAGTAATCCTACCATATTTCTTACTTGATATTTTATAAAACCAGTCCCTCTAAAGGTAAAAGTTAGAATATCCGAATCTTCTTCTATAGTTGCTTCAATTATCTCTCTTTCATAATTATTTCTTTTTTCTTTAGTCTCTGTAAAAGCTCTAAAGTCATGTTTACCAATAAAGTATTTAATAGCCTTATTCATTTTAAGAACATCTAATTCATGAGAAAATTGATAAACATAATTTCTTTGAATTGGATTATATTCTCCCATATTAAGTTTATATTGATATATCTTTTCTTTTGCCATATATCTAGCATGAAAATCATTAGCAACACTTTTTACTTCAATTACATGAATATCATTTGGTAATAAACTATTTAAAGCTCTTTTTAACTTTTCTTTTGTTATTGAAACTGTAATATCAACATGTGCGATTTGTCCTAAAGCATGAACTCCTTTATCAGTTCGACCACTTGCTACTAACTTTGTATCTATGCCATTATTAATATACGCTAAAGCTTTGTTTAATTCATCTTCAATAGTTCGATAATTAGGTTGGCTTTCAAATCCATGAAAATTAGTTCCATCATAAGAAAACTTAATTAAATATCGCATACAATCACCTCAATAGAAATACTAACATTAAGATTATAACATGAATTCCTAAAAAGGCAAGATTTAATTTATCAAATATGTTTCTATGACTATATTTTTTATTTTTATAAAATCTTAAATAATTTAAAGTAACATATTCTTCTAAATCATCTATTGTTTTTAATTTAATATTTTTACATATTACTTTATAATAATCACTTTTAATATCTATATCATTATCTATAATGTATTTATTTATATAATCTAAGTTATCATCTTGATATTTATTAATATTCTTTTTTCTTAATTCATTTAAAGTATGTTTTCTTTTAGAACCTTTAATATAAATAATATGTCTTTTGTTAATAATATTTATAATTAATACTAAATAATCTATTATCAATAATATTTTAATAATTAATCTATAAAGTCTTATATAATCAAATGGTAAATTTAAAGATATATAAGTTAATAAAACAAAAGAAATTATTATAACTGGTAAAAGAGCATTTAAAAAAGTAATATATTTATTACGTATTGAGTTAATAAATATTAAAAAATCAATTAGAAAGAGTATAAAGATTATAAAGATATTCTTGGTTATAATAATACTAGTTAAGTAAAAGAAAATTGAAATAATTAATATTATTATATTTAAGTTATCTAAGTTAATCCGAGTTATTTTCTTGAACATTTTCAACTACCCCCTTTACTATTTCATCAATTGTATTTAAATTACTAAAATCTATTCCTTTATTACTTACTAATTCTTTAAATAATAAGATATCTGGTAAATTAATATTTTTATTTGTTAAAAATTCTTTATCTTTAAAGATTACTTTAGTTTTTCCACTTACTAATACTTGGTTATTAGATAGTATTATTAGATTATCTGTTAATTCATATAAAAGATTAGTATCTTGACTTAAAATAATAATAGTTTTATCATATTTTTCTTTTAAATCTTTTATTATTTTTTGAATATTATAATAATATTTATTATCTAAATATAAAAATGGTTCTTCAATTATGATTAATTCAGGATTTTTAATTAAACCTAAAGCTATTTCAAGTAATCTTGCCTCAGACTTAGAAAGAGTTCTAATTTCTCTTTTTAAATAATTATCATCTAAACCAACCATTCTTAAAGATGATATTATTTTTTCTAAATAAATAGTATCTTTTATATCTATATTTTTCTTTTTTAAATAAAATTCATCACTTACTAATTTAGTTAAGAAAGTATTTCTATCTATTTTTTTAATATAACTAATTTTATTTAAATCATATCCTAAGATATTTAAATTATCAAACATGATTATTCCTTTATAGTCAAGATTATTAGTTAATAAGTTAGCAATTAGGTTATTAGTATCACCTAGTATTCCAGTTATTTTATTATTAAGTATTTTTAAGTTAAGTTTTTTTATTTTATATTTTTTATTATATATATTCATGAATTTTATTTCCATAAGGCACCTACTAAGTCTTCCATGTTAAAATATGTTTGAGAAGTTACTTCTAGTTCTTTTAATTTATTAGATAATTGAATTATAAATGATTCTTTAAATCTTGAATCTTCTTTATAATCTTCTAAATTAAAGTTATCTAAGATATAAATTTTATCACTTGTAATGGTTGTTTCTATATCACTTGTTAAATTTAAAATAGTTAAACCTTTTTTCTTTAAGTTATTTAATTTATTAATCATGAAATATTTATCAGACTTATTCATTTCTAAAAAAGCATCATCTAAGACTACTAATCTTGGTTCATGAATAATGGAAATTATAATTAATAGTAATTTTCTTTTAGAGATACTTAAGTCTTCTATATTTTTATTTAATAAGTCTTCTATTTCAAAGTATTTACTAATATCTTTAATTCTTTTATTAAGTTTAGCCTCAGGATATCCTAAGTTTAAAAGAGGATAAGCAAGTTCTTCTTTTACTTTTTTAAATAGAAATTCTTGATTAAAATCATTAGATACTACTCCAAGTTTAGTTAAATAAGTTAAAACTGTATTTTTATTTAAACTAATGTTATCTAAAATACAAGTATCAGTTGTTGGAATAATTCCTGAGATAATTTTGGTTAAAATTGTTTTACCACTTCGATTAGTTCCAAGAATTGTTATAAAGTTATTTTTAGGTATTTCTAAATTAAAGTCATTGTATAAATTTTTATAGTTTAAATTATTAATACTTAACATACACTTCACCTAATATAATTATAAAACAAAATGTAAAAAAAAAGTAGTTAGTTGACACTAATCTACATAAGAATATAATGTATTTTTTATTGTTTCATAGTCTGTATAAGAATTTTCTATTTTGGAATCTTTAATTTTAAGTAGAGTTGGTTCACTTAATTTTAATTTAGTTATATCATTACTTAAAACTAGACTATCAGATTTACAAATATTGTTTCTACTATTAGCAAGGTCTAATTTATGAACAGTTATTTTCTTTGATGATTGGTCATATCTTTCTAGAATACTTTCGTATAAACTTGCACTTTCATCTTGCATATCATAAGCTAGAACAAAGTATTCACTTTCACTTCTATTTAAGACTTGACCACATAAAACTTTAACCGTTTGCGCTTCAGCCTTATAAGTAATATTATTTTTTCTAGTAAATAAATTCCACTCACCAGTTTTTACTTTTGTAAATGCAAACATTAAACCTAAAAAAGCAAGGACACAAACAGCAATAATTATACCATTTCTAATGCTTTTAGTAGTATCTGTTTCTTGAAAGTCTTTTAAAGCTTTCTTTTCTTTTTCCATTCTTTTTTTGTATTCTTTTTTCTTCATAATGATTTCTCCTTAAATTCAATACCTATTGTACCTTAATTAATTAGTTTTTACAAGTACTTTTTACACTTTTTTATAGTTCTTTTTACTTTATTACAAGGATTGAAACTTTAAAGTAGCTTTATCATAGGCTTTTTTAGCTTCTCTTAGATATCTTCTAATAGTTTTTTCATCAGTATCTAAAAATCTTGCTATATCAGTTTCTTTAATATCTTGATTTTTCATTTCATAACTTACAGCTGTTTCAATTGGTAAAGAATTTAAGAAATTAGTATAAGCAACTTCTTCCATTTCTTCTAGTAAAAAATTCAAAGGGTCTGGGGAAGATGTATCTGGTATTAATTCAATAATTGCTCTTGAAGTATCTGATAAAGGTATATCATATGGAAGAGCTTTATTTAAAACTATTTTTTTATTAGTTAATTGATTTCTAAATTCGTTGTTTAAACTATTTTTGATACATTTTATCATATAGGTATAAAATAAAACGTTTTTCTTTTCTTTATATGTTTTAATAGCATTGAAAAGAGCTAGATAGGCTATTTGAATTAAGTCTTCTAGTTCATACCCTAATTCTCTTCCTCCTACTTCATATTCTTTACAAATATTAAAGATAAGGGGTTTATATTTTAATAATAAATAATCATAGTTATCATCACTATCATTTATCATATATAAAAGTTCATTATCATCAAGTTCTCTATACATAACTACCTACTTTCTAATCATTTCATATATCATAATCCCAGCTGCAACTGAGGCATTTAAGCTATTAATCTTACCGTTCATTGGAATTTTTGCAATAAAGTCACAAGATTCTTTAACAAGTCTTGAGATTCCAAAACCTTCACTTCCTATTACTAAAACGGATTTTTCAGGAAATTCAAGAGTACGATAGTCCTCTCCATCCATATCCGTTCCAATTATATAGAAACCTTTATCTTTTAACTTTTTAATAGTTTGATTTAAGTTTACTACTCTTGCTATTTTAACGTTATATAAAGCTCCAACACTCGTTTTCATAACAGTTTCATTAACTGAAACACTTCTATTTATGGGAAGAATAATTCCATCTATTCCACTCGCTTCAACCGTTCTAATAATGGCTCCTAAATTATGAGGGTCTTCTAAGTGGTCTAAGATTACAAGTTTATCGGAATTTTCAATTAATTCATCTAAATCACTATATTCAAAGTCTTTAACTTCAAGAATTACTCCTTGATGGTTATTATGAACTAGTTTATCAAGTTCCATTTTTTCTTTATAAGTTATTGGAATTTTATATTTATTAATTAATTTTAAGATATTTTGTTCATTAAAGTTAGAACTAACAATAGCTCTTTTTATATCTTTTTTATTTTCAAAGTTATTTAATATTTCTTTAACATTATTACGACCACTTACTAACATACTTTTCACTCGATAATTTCTTTGATTATCTCTTCTATCCTTTCTATATTATTTTCAAGTTTCAAGAAACCTATTAAGGCTTCAAATGAAGTTGCATCATGGTATTCAATTATACTGCAACTTTTGGGATGGGTATTTACTTTGGTGTTTCTGGCTCTTTTTATTATTTCAAGTTCCGTGTCATTGAAGATGTTTTTATTAATTAATTCTTTTAAAATTCTAGCTTGACTTTTAGCACTTACAAATTCTAATGATTTTTCTTGTAAGTCTTTAACATGTGCAATTTTCTTTTTAATTAAATATTCTCTTATATAACTTTCATAAACCGAGTCTCCTAAATAAGCCAAAGTTAAAGAGTTTACTTCTAAAGTATTCATTAATCTCGGTCACTTCCAACAGCAATTAGGATTAATCTTAAGATTTGAAGTAAGGTTGAAACGACGGATGCAACATAAGTCATAGCTGCTGCTCTTAACATTCTTTTACTTCCTTCTTGTTCTTTTTCTTCAATTAAGGCTTCTTTCTTTAAGAACTCGGCAGCTCTTCTTGAAGCATCAAATTCAACGGGAAGGGTTATTAATTGGAAAACTAAAATAGCAAGTTCTAAAATAATTCCAACCCAGAATAATTCCATCATACCAAATAATAAACCAATCATAAGGGCAATGTAACCGGCTTTAGTTGAAATATTTACAATTGGTAAGATTTTAGCTCTTAATCTTAAGAAGAAATATCCTTCTTTATCTTGAACGGCATGACCACATTCATGGGCAGCAACAGAAGCTGATGCAATGGTTGCTCCATGGAAAATATCAGTTGATAATCTAACCACTTTCCTTGTTGGGTCATAGTGGTCAGTTAATTCTCCTCTGGTTTCAACAATATCAACATCCTTAAGTCCATTCTCATCAAGAATTTTTCTAGCAACTTCAAAACCTTCCATTTTAGATTTTGAGCTAATTTTCTTATACTTACTATAAGATGTTGAAACAAAAATCTGAGCAATTATGGTTATTACTAAACCAATTAAGACTAATACATATGTTGGGTCAAAATAATAATAAAACATTTAATCATCTCCTATATTTTTTCTATTTTACTTCCGCTTCTTGTATCTAAAATTTTATAACCTAATTCTAAGACTTGTTCTCTTACTTTATCTGCTTCAAAATAATTCTTTTCTTTTTTATATTTATCTCTTAAATTAACAAGTTCTATGACATTAGATGGTATTTCTAACTCTTCTACAACATCTAAATCAAGGGATAAAACTTTATCAAAACTTTTAATTAGTTCTCTTTTAGTATAATCATTTATATCACTTTTTATTACATCATATAAAACTGTTAAAGCAAGGGAAGTATTTAAATTATTACTTAAAGCATCTTTAAATTTATCATCAAATTCTTGAAACGATTTTTTATCTAAAGTTCCATCTTTACTTAAAGAATTTATTTTATTTTTTAATTTTAAATAAGTATTCTCTGCTTGGTCTAAGGCATCATATGTAAATTCAAGAGGTTTTTGATAATGACTATTTAAAACCATATATCTATAACTTAAGGGATTATAACCTTTAGATTTTAATAAAGATACAGTTAAGAAATCTCCATTTGATTTACTCATTTTACCATTTTTATCATTTAAGTGTTCAACATGGAACCAATAATTACACCATTTGTGTCCTAAATAAGATTCACTTTGAGCAATTTCATTTGTATGATGGGGAAAAATATTATCTACTCCTCCACAATGAATATCTAAGTATTCTCCTAAATATTTCATGGAAATGCCAGAGCATTCAATATGCCAACCGGGATAACCTAAGCCCCAAGGAGATTCCCATTTTAATTCTTGGTCTTGAAATTTTGATTTTGTAAACCATAAAACAAAGTCGGTTTTATTTCTTTTACTTGAATCTTCTAAAACATCATCTCTTACTCCAACCATTAACTCTTCTTCTTTATGATTAGTTAAAACATAGTAATCTTTTAATTTGGATGTATCAAAGTAAACATTACCTCCGGAAAGATAGGCATAGCCTGTTTCAAGTAATTTAGTAATTATTTTAATGTATTCATTTATTTCAGATGTTGCTGGAACCACAATCTCAGGTTTCTTGATATTTAAACATTCACAATCTTGAAAGAAAGCATCAGTATAGAATTTAGCTATATCTAAAACACTTTTTTTCTCTCGGATTGCACCTTTAACCATCTTATCTTCACCAGTATCAGCATCACTTGTTAAATGTCCAACATCCGTTATATTCATTACTCTTGTAACATGATAACCTAAATAATTTAAAGCTTTTTCAAGTAAATCTTCTTCAATATAACTTCTTAAGTTTCCTATATGGGCATAATGATAAACAGTAGGTCCACAAGTATACATCTTAACTTCATTTCCTTGATTAGGATGAAACTCATCAATCGTTCTTGTTAAAGTATTATAAAATTTCATAATTACCTCCTTTAATATTAATATAGTATATTATATATTTTTTTAAACAAAATGACAAGATATTCTTGTCATTTCATAAAAACTTCATAATTTTATCTGAATTTAATTCCATATGTTTTAACCATATCTTCTTGATTTAGAAATCCACATCCAACTAAGATACGTCCATTTTTATCAGGAATTCCCATACTTGTAGCATGATTTGAATAATAATCAGGATTAGTAATTGTATCTACTCTTGAAAACTCAATGTTTTGATATTCAATATTTCTTAAAGCAAGTTCCATGATAATGGCTCTTCTTAAATCAATATAAAAATGTCCACCTTTTTCTTTAATACAATATTTCCAGATTTTATCATTAACTGCCCATCTTGGATAATTATCGTAATAATAAGATTTACTTGCTGCACAAGGTCCTACATAGACTATAATATCTTCATCTTTTGTATTTGATACTTGATTTAGGCTATCCGCAATCATTATCGGTAAATTCCTATCAATGCAATCGGCACTACAATGGGCAAATGCTAAGGTTTTTGATTTTCTATCTTGCATAATGATAACTGGACAATCAGCACTTGGAAATCCCATCATAACTCCGGTTAAACCTTTTTTCATAACCATAATATCAACATTATAATCATAGTCCCATAAATCAACATCATCTCTATACACCTCAGGACAATTATTTAAAACAACATATTTTCCATCAGGATACTTATCTCTTTCATTTGGACCTTTAACAACCGGTATCATCATCTTTCTTCCATCAAAACCATATTCTTGCCCTAACTTCATTCTTCTTATAGTTAAATCTTTCTTTATTTCATCTTTTGTCATAGACTCAGGATAAAATCTCTTTTGAGCCGAAATCGGCCCATTACTTTTATTACTTTGCAATATAAATACTTCTTCCATAAACCCCCCATAATTTTATTTATTTTTGCTATGTTCTTTTATTTCAATACTTTTAATATAATCAAATACTTCTTGAATAGTTAATTCTTTTTCTAAATTAATTTCATTTAAAGTAATTATTTCTTCTTTTTCTAAAGCTTTTAAACAAAGAACAATTGTTTTTAATAATTCTTTAAAATAACTATTTTCTAAATTATTTATATCTAATATTTCTTTATTTCTATAGACTTCAATTAAATATATATAAGCCAAATCCACCTCAGTTGTCCTTTTCTCCATGGCACTATAAGAATTTTGTTGTTTATAAAATAACCTAGCAATTTCTTCTACATAAGAAATATTAGTATTATCATTTAAATTGTTTTTAAAATCTAATAAATACTTTTCTTTAACTCTACTTATATAACCTAAAATATCTGTTCGATAGTTTAAATTAAAGGTTTTAATAACTTCCATTTCATTTAATAATTCTATTAATCCTTCAACTGTAATTGATTTTTTTAGATTTTTATAAGTATTATTTATTTGATTATATAATTCTAAATTCTTATTACCAAGAATTGCTAATTCATATTCAACTTTTTCCATTAAAGATAATCTTATATCTTGTCTTATACTTGTATTATTTACTTTAATATGACCATTTTTATTTGCTAAACTATTAATCTTATCTTGATATTCTTGTTTCTTTTTATAATTAATACCAATTATTCTTTTAAACATTCTTTGATAATTAATAACTTCATCTAAACTTGCTTCTTTTTCAGATACTAAAGCAACTTTAATTTCATTTGCATTAGGATAAGTTATTCTTGAACTTGCTTGAACTTTATAATTTGATATTGATTCTTTAGGATAATCTTCAACTTCAATAAAGTAATCTAAGTCTATATCACTATTTTCTAATATTGGAAAAAGAGCCTTAGAGTGCAATTCTCTTGCTATATTATTTTCTTTAGTATAAATAATTGGTAAAAGAGTTGTTTCAATATTTAAAGTACCTAATTTATCTTTATCAAATAGTTTAGAAAATATTTCTACTATATCACGTCTGGTTGCTCGACATGATTTCATAATAGCATTTAAATATCTTGAAAGAATCATTTTTTCTTGATTAGTAAAGTCTTCTTTAAATTCTAATTTTTTTTCTAAATAATTATAACTTGCAATTAGTTTTTCATTTGATAAATTCTTTTTACCAAGTAATACTAAATTTCCTTTATAATATTTTTTGGTAGTATCAAAATTTTCCATAACCCACCTCTTTCATACCTAACAATTATATCACATTTAAAGAAAAAAAGCAAGTAAGTCATTCAGTCTGGGTGTAAATTTTTTTTGTAGGTAAAAGCAGTTTTGTGGTATACTTAAATTATATTAAAGGTAGTGTGATTTAAGTATGAAAATAAAAGAAGAAAAGTTAGAAAAATTTGAACGAGAATTTGATGAATTAGTACATCAAGATAATATGAATATTAATACTCTTGAAAATTTAATGCTAGATAATATTGATGAATATAAAAAGGAATTAATAAAGCACACTGAAGAATTATTAGGATGTCATATTGATGAAAAAAGATTAATTAGTAAAAAAAACAAGAATGGGGAAAGAATGGATATCAATTAAAAAATTTGGGTCAAAGAAAATTAGAACTAATCTTATTAACAGGAAAAATAACAATTTATAGAACTACATTACAAATAGTTGGTGATATAGATTTAGAAAATTATGATTTAAAAAGTAGGCTAATAGTCCCTTTAGATGAATATCTTGGAATAGATAAATTGCCATTTAAAGTATCGATAAGAGCAATGATTGAAATTGCTTTTTGGGGACAAAATCAATCTTCGTTCAAAAGAGCAAAAGAAATAATCAAAAGAATTTATAATATAGAAGTTTGTACAAATAACGTTTTAAAAATAACAGAATTTATAGGCAAAATAGTTTTTGATTATAATTATGATAAAGCAATAAAGATTTGGGACAATAGAACAAATATTGATATTAATTGTATTAATAAAAAAGGTACTATATATATACAAGCAGATGGAGCAGCAGTTAATACTAGAGTTGAAGATGAAAATGGTTCCACTTGGAAAGAAAATAAGTTAGGAATATTATTTTCAGAAAGCGATTTGTATAAAAGAAAAAATAAAGCTAATTTAATACTTCATAAGGAATATGTTGCTTACGTAGGAAGTGTTGATATTTTTAGAATATTAATATTTGCAAAAGCAGTAGAACTTGAATATTGGAAATATGAAAATATTGTTTTCTTATCAGATGGTGCAACTTGGCTTAGAAATATGATAAGCGAGTTATTTCCAGAAGCAATACAGATATTAGACAAATATCATTTAATAGAAAATATATATGATTATGGAAAATTTATTTTTAAAGAAGATATGAAAAAGGTAGAAAAATTTAAAGATAAAATAATAGGTTATTGTTACTCAAAAGAATATAATTTAATAGAAAAAGAATTGAAGAAATACAAGGATATAATTATACCGTCAACCGTTTGTAACTTACCGATTTATTTAAGAAATAACAAAGACAAAATAGATTATTCTACTTATGAACATAACGGATGGTTTGTAGGAAGTGGTGCAATTGAAAGTTCTAATAAAACTGTAGTACAGCAAAGACTTAAGCAGGCAGGAATGAGATGGAGTGTTGACGGAGCAAATTATTTAATTACTTTAAGATGTTATCATGAAAGTGGTCATTGGGATGAAATTGAAAAAATAGTAGTTGACTATTTAAGCCAATAACCACTATTTTTGCCTACAAAAAAAATTTACACCCTTCAGTCTTATATAGAAATAGTCAATTATAATATAATAATATTTATTATTTTAATTTTTTTGAATATTTTAAGCAAAATACTTTATATTTACTTATATTTACTATCTATTCCTAAATATTCTTCTAAAGTTATCCAATTACCATTATTATAAAGTTCTTTTGATAACTCTAATCCAACATATCTATAATGCCATGGCTCATAGATATAACCAGTTATTTCTTGCTTACTCTTAGGATAGCGCATAATAAAGCCATATTTATATGAATTAGCTTGTAGCCATTTATATTCATTGGAATTCTCAAATTTACTACTAATCCAATTTAAATCCATTGCAAGTCCTGATTGATGTTCCGAATGTCCGGCTCTAGCAGAATAAGTATCAGCAACACTCTTACCGTCTCTGTTAACCCATTTATTATAAACAATTACTTGGTCTTGATAAGACCTAAATCCACTTACAATCTTTAAACTTAATCCATCCTCTTTAGCTGCACTTTGCATTTTATAAAAAGCCGCTTCCGTTTCTTTGGTTAATCCATTACCATAATTTTTAGGTAAAGCATAAGTTTTATTAGCAATTAAAATACCATTTATATAAGTTACACCATTTCTATTTTCAATAGCATAACCTTTGCTTGTTCTAGAAACCTCAGGACTTTGTTTAGCAATTACTTTTAATTTTAAATCTAAAGAGGCTTCATTTCCACTTGTATCTTTAGCAAGATATTTTAAATTATACTCACCTACTTTATTTAAATCATAACTTCCATCAAGAGTTGGTTTGATATACTTATCATAGTTATCTTGAACTTTTACATCTTTAAGTAAATCAATTGTATCACCTTGATAAACAACAACCTCGCTCTTCCCTTCAATTGTAGGTGCTATATTATCTAAAACTTGATAAGTTCTTATATACTTCTTAGTAATTCCGAAAATAGATTTAACTTTAATTTCTACTTCCCTTTTCCCAATCTTAGAAGTATCAACAGTTTTAGATTCAAAATTACCTAAACTAACTTTATTAATAAAATCATTTGTTTTTAAGGATGTGTTAACATTAATAATAACATCATTCTTAAAAAATACAATAGGAGTTACTATTCCTAAGATTACTAATAAAACTACGATTATTAAAATTATGATTATCTTTTTCATTTATACTCCTAATCATCCTTTATTTGCCAATCAATTGGTTTTAAATTATTTTTAATTAAAAATTCATTTGTTTTAGAAAAAGGTTTAGAACCAAAGAAACCATTATATGCTGAAAGAGGTGATGGGTGAGCTGACTCAACTATTAAATGTTTTTTATTCGTAATATATTTTTTCTTGCTTCTCGCATAACTTCCCCAAAGAATGAAGACAACAGGTTCTTCTTTTTCATTTATTTTCTTGATTACTTCATCAGTAAAAGTCTCCCAACCTATGTCTTTATGACTAGCCGCTTGGTCTTTGATAACTGTTAAAACTGTATTTAAAAGTAAGACTCCTTGTCTAGCCCAAGGAACTAAAGAACCAGTATTTGGCATCGGTATTCCTAAATCACTTTCTAATTCTTTAAAAATATTTACAAGTGATGGAGGTTTTCTAATTCCTTTAGGTACGGAAAAACTTAACCCCTCAGCTTGACCTTCCCCATGATAAGGGTCTTGACCTAGTATTACTACCTTTACATCTTTATAAGGAGTATATCTGAATGCTCTAAAAACTTCCTTTTTAGCTGGATAAATAGTTTTTCTGGCATATTCTCCTTGGACAAATCTTAATAAATTATAAAAATAATCTTTCTTAAATTCACTTTCTAGAACCATGTCCCAATCGTTTCCTATCATAACTACACCTACCTCGATAATTCATATATTCTATTATAACATCTTTTCGTAAATTTAGCATAGCAAAAACGTTAATAATTGCTAAAATTGCTGTTAAGATATCGACCATTCCCCAAAGGACATTGGCACTAATCAAGCATCCTAAGACTAGTAAGATACAAGTTAAAATTTTAAGTAAAAAAATTTGTTTATCTGTAATACTTTTTAAAAGAAATCGCATATTAACTTCTCCATAATAATAACCAGAAATAATAGTCGAGAATGAAAAAGCAATTATACAAAAATAAAGAATAATTGTTCCAAGATTTCCTAAATGATAATAAAGAGCATCTAAAGTTATCTCTATTCCATTTACATCTATATAATTACTAGGATTGTAATTAGAAGTTAGAATAATAAAAGCCGTTCCTGTACAAATAATGAATGTTGTTATATAAACGCCAACAGTTTGAATTAAACCTTGACTAATTGGACTTTTAGCACCACTTGAACCAGAAGCAATGGCAGCCGTTCCAACTCCCGCTTCATTTGAAAATATTCCTCTTTGAATACCAATTATAATAACCGAGAACATTCCCCATCCTAAAGCCTTAAAGTTAAAAGCCTCATGGAATATCCGACTCAGAATACTTGGTAACATATTAAAGTTTTTAATAACCAAAAATAAAGATACTCCAAAATATAATAAACCCATTAAAGGAACAAAAACACTTGAAAACTTAGCAATTCCTTTAATTCCATTATGAATAATAATAAACGATAAAACTCCAACTACTAAACCAATTAGAAAATTTGGAACATTAAAGAAATTAGTAATTGAGGTTGCAATGGTATTCGATTGAATTGTTAGAAACCCAAATAGATAAGAAAATGCTACAATAAATGCAAATACTAAAGCAAGTTTTTTATAACCAAGTCCATCTCTTATATAATAAGGTGGACCACCATAATACTCACTTCCCTTTTTCTTTTGATAAATAACAGCCAGTAAATTTTCAACTAACGAATTAGGAGCCATGATTAAGCACGATATCCATATCCAAAAAATTGTTCCAACTCCACCTTTATAAATTGCTAAAGCAATCCCTGCAAGTGACCCAACTCCAATACAAGCACCAAGTGATACCATCAAAGAAGCAAAGGGCGATATTCCTTTATTATCTTTCTTTTTCTTAAATAAATTATGATAAATTTCTTTAACATTCAAATGCAAAAACTTTAACTTAAAAGCATAATAAACTCCCGATGCCGTTAAAAAAACAGTTGCAACACTCCATAAAACACTATTTAAATAAGCCATATGTCCTCCTACTACTATTAAAACATATTTATATATCTAAAATTGTCGAATTAATAACCTATTATTGCTATCTTAAGTGTAACATATCTAACCATATTTGGCAACAATCTTCCTGATAAATTTCTGTAAACTTATTGTATAATATTAAACTTCATGCTATAATTTTAACAGTTGGAGGATTATATGAAAAATCAAGAATTTATTCCTATTTTATTAGGAAGTGACCGTAATGTATATGGAATGGCTGTTGCTTTCCATGAAGAATACCAAATAAAGTCTATCTCAGTTAGAAAGACTGATTATTTAGAAACCAAATATAGTAAAATAATTGTTCCTTTTACTAACCCTGATTTAGAAAATAAAGAAACTTTTCTAAAAGTTTTAAAAGATGTTTATAATGAATATAAAGATAAAAAATTATTATTAATTGCTTGTAGTGATGTTTATATGCGACTTATTATTGAAAATAAAAAAGAACTTGCTAAATATTTTTTAATTCCTTATATTGATTATGATTTAATGCAAAAATTAGTATTAAAGGAAGAATTTTATAAAACTTGTACGGAATATAATCTAGAATTTCCAAGAATTTTTATTTGTGATTATACCCATTATAAAGATGTTTCTTTGCCCTTTGATTTTCCAGTTATTATTAAACCTAGTGATAGTGTTTCTTATTGGAAAGCTGACTTTGTAGGAAAGAAAAAAGTTTTTATTTGTTATAGTGAAGAAGAATTACATGATATTTTAAATCGTATTTATTCATCTTCCTATAAAAGTAATTTAATTATTCAAGAATATATTCCGGGAGATGATACTAATCTTCGAGTTTTAAATGCTTATGTTGATAGTAATCACAAAGTAACATTCATGGCTCTAGGTCAAATATTACTTGAAGAAAAAACTCCTAAATCAATTGGAGATTATGATGCCATTATTCCAACTTTTGACCAAGAATTATTTGATAGAATGCAAGAATTTTTAGAAAAAATTAAATATGTTGGTTATGCTAATTTTGATTTTAAATATGATACTAGAACTAATAGTTATAAATTATTTGAAATTAATATAAGACAAGGTCGTAGTTCTTCTTTTACGACAGTAAGTGGTTCTAATATTGTTAAGTATCTAGTTGATGATTTTATCTATCATAAGAAAAGAAAAATTGAATATTTAAATAATAAATTCCTTTGGAGTATTGTTCCTAAAGGAGTTGTTATGAAATATACTAAAAATAATGAATTAAAGGATATAGCCAGAAATTTATATAAAGAACATAAAGTTAGAAATATCTTATTATATAAGAATGATTTTTCAATTCGAAGATATATTATTATAAAATTAAAAACTTTAAGGTATTATTCCAAATATAAAAAATATTATAAATAGGAGGCACTATGACAACAATTGCTATTCTAGGCGATAATTTTAATAAAACAACGGAGTTTGTTAATAAAATTATTCATAATACTAAAGCTAAAATAGACCAAGAACATCTAAAAATGAATATTATAATTGATAATAAATTATTAGAAAAAAGTAAACAAGAAATAATAACTATCATAAAAGAATTAGAAGCAATCGATTCAAGTTATTTAGTTTTAACTTTTAATAATGAAGTTATATATAATATTATTAAAGATAATACTCTTATTCCTATTATAAATAAAGATTTTAATTTAGAAAATAGTGATTTAATTCAGAAAATTATTAGTCTTAAGGAAGTGAACTAATGAAAAAGATAGGTATTATTGGAGGACTTGGTCCTCTTGCAACCGTTAAGTTTATGGAACTTTTAAATGATGATTTAGAAAAAATAACTGATAATGTTGAAATGGTAGTTATAAATGACCCAACAACACCTGATAGAACTGATTATATTTTAGATAATACTAAACCTAACCCTCTTCCTAATATTTTAGAAATGGTTAAGAAATTAGAGAAATGTAGTGTATCTATCATTGTTATGCCTTGTAATACAGCATCTTACTTTTTTGAAGAAATAGTTAAAAATACTAATATTCCATTTATTAATATTGTTTTAGAAACTGTAAAATATCTTGCTAATAAAAATGCCAAGAAAGTTGGATTATTAGCAACTCTTGGTACTATTGAAAGTGGAATTTATAAAGATTTATTAAATAAATATGGAATTGACTGTGTTATACCAAACTCTTCCAATCAAGAAATAATAACTAATATTATCTATGATGGAGTTAAAGGAGGTAATCCTATTAATTTAGATGATTTTTATAAAGTTGTTAATAGTTTAAAAGATGAAAATTGTGAATATATTATTCTAGGTTGTACTGAACTTTCGGCTTTAAGACAGATTAAAAATTTAGACGATGATATTTTAGTTGATGCTATGAAAATATTAGCTCATAATACGATAAATTATTTAAATATTAAGTAAAAATTCTTGATTAATTAGTAATTATATGATAATATGTATACATGAAGAGTTCCTTCATATAATAAAAAAGGATATACCTAATTGTCAGAAGTTAGGTACTAATCCCTAAAATTTTGGGTTAAGCACACCAACGTAGACAATCGTTAGTGTGCTTTTTGCAGTGTCCTAGTTGAAAAAAATTAGCGCAAAAACCACTGCAAATAGTAGTACAACCACAACCCTTAAAAAATTCATTTCCTTATGAGTCATGATATCACCTCCTCTATAACAAATTTTTAGATTGCAACTCCTTGGTGGTTTTTATAATTTGTCTATAAAGGATTAGCACCTAACGAATTAGATATATCCATGATACTAACATAACATATCTTAGTTTAAAAAACAAGGTTCATTTTTAAATTTCTAAAAAAAATGAAAAAGTCCTTGCTAAAACTAAAATTTTATGATAATATGTATACATGAGGAAAGGTTCTCTTTGCATTATGGAACCACCTCCTTTATAGAAAATTTTTAGATAAAAAAGTCCTAATGGGCTTTTTTATTTGCCTATAGTATAACTAATTAGATATATTAAGGTTAAAAATAACCAGGTAACCCTAGTTATTTATGATATTCTTCATTATTTAAAATTTTATAACTTCGATATATCTGTTCTAATAAGATAACTCTAAATAGTTGATGAGGAAAAGTTAATTTAGAAAACGAAATTCTTTCATTAACTATATTTTTTATATCAAGATGAACTCCATTTGAACCACCTATTAGAAAAGTTATATTACTATTTAAATTTCTTATTTTATCTAAATGATTTGCAAATTCTAAACTAGTATAAGTATTAGCATCTATATCAAGTAAGATATTATAATCATTTTTATTTAATACTTTTAAGATATTATCTCTTTCAACTTCTAAAGTCTTTTTAATATCATATGAAGAATCAGGTAATTCAATTATTTCTAACTTAGTATATTTAGAGAGTCTTTTAGAATATTCACTTATGGCATCCTTTAAATAATTCTCTTTTATTTTTCCTATACAAATAATTTTTATCATATCAAAACACTCATATCCTCCTCTTGTCTTGCAGCAACAACTAAAACTTTATTATCAATTAAATTTCTAACTGTATTTAAAGCAATTTCCTCCGTATTATTATGTTCACTTAAATGGATTAAAACTATTTCCTTGGTATTATCTCCAATTAATTCCTTTAAGTAAGTTCCAGCCATTTCATTAGATAAGTGACCTTCATCTCCAACTATTCTTTGTTTAGTCATATAAGGATAGGTTCCATTCATAAGCATTTCAACATCATGATTACTTTCCATGATATACATATCCTTATCATGCATATAACTTAAATTCTTTCTACTTAAATAACCCGTATCAGTTATATAAACAAGAGACTTAGAATCTTCAAAGATAAAACCAACCGGACTAGGTGCATCATGAGAAGTGTGAATAAATTTAATATGTAAATCATCTATTTCCAAATCATCCGAAGTAACTGGCATAATATAATCCATATCAACTAAATCTCTAATAGACTTAACCATTCCTTTTGGAACATAGATAAACTTCTTGGTCTTTTTAACTAAAACACTTAAGCCTCCGATATGGTCTTTATGATTATGGGTAAGAAGAATAAAATCAATGTCATCTGGGGTTAAATTATATTTTTCAAGAATTGTTTTAGTTCTTGTATATGATAAGCCAACATCAATTAATATTTTTTTTGAATCCGTTATTAAGAGAGTGGAATTACCTTTCGAACCACTCCCTAAGAATATTGCTTGCATTAGTAGAACAATAATGGGTTATAACTTTGTCCACCACCATAAGGTTTACCAGTCCAAATTTCAAAGTGTAAATGTGTACCTTGAGAGGCTCCGGAATTACCCACATCTCCTATTGTTTGACCCATAACAACACTATCTCCAACTTTAACATAACGTGATAAAGAAGCCATATGTAAATATCTTGTATAATAACCATTTTCATGTTTTATTTCAACGAAATTACCTAAACTTGCATCATATTTTCTTTCAGTTACAACTCCTGGCTTAGCTGCATAAATTGGAGAGCCATAACCTCCTGATGGATATAAATCAACTCCATTGTGCATTCTACCCCAACGCCAGCCCCAAGGACTTGTTACTTGGTATGGAATATTACAAGGCCAGCCCCAATTACCAGCTGAAACAATAACCGGTTTCTTTCCACCTTTAACTATTACTTCATTAGTAACTGGACGAATTACTTCAGTATTCGTGAATACCATATGAGCTATTTCACCATTAATAGACTTAATCTTTTGAGTAACTCTAGTAATTCCATTACTTCCTTTGGTTTGAACTTTTTGATAACCAACCATTTGGCTATTATCATAGATATATTCGGTTTTATAAGCAATTGTTTGGTCTTCAACTTTATGAATCTCTTCAACAGTTGAAAATACCGGGTCTAAGATACCAACTGTTAATCTTTGACCAGTATAAAGTAGAGCATTTGCTGAACCTAAAGAAGAATTTGCAATTAAAAGTTCGTTTACATTCATCTTATTTGCCTCAGCAACACTTTCTAAAGTATCTCCATCTTTAACAACATAAGTAGACATCTCACCATTATCACCAAATAATAAATATTCTGTTAAATCTTCTTCAGTTGTATAAATTTTTTCATTAATTGGTATATAAGCTTCTTTAAAAGTTGTATAAGCATCTATATATAAATTTTCAATTATTTCTCCGGTATCAACAATCGGACTTTGAGTTTCATTATCATAATTATTATATTCTTCTTCGGTTACAAAGGAAAGTAATACCTTTTTAGCAGCTTCATAATAAATATCTGTATCAAGAATATTAATTTTAACAATTTTAGATTTATTTTTATCTTCTTCAGTTACATCAGTATCATTAATATACTCCTCAGCTTCCGTCTTATCAATTGTTACAACATAACCTTTAATAGTAAAAGGGGTCTTTTTATTGATAATATCATAAATTTCAGCAATTGACATAACATTCTCGTCATATGTTACATCTTTAACAACATTTATATCATTTGGAATATAAACTTTATCAACATGATATTTATCTTTAATTGCTTGTTGTCTTTCATTAATATAAGCAGATAATTCAGTTTCAGAATTAATAAGACCAATTGACTCTCCTTTTAAATAAACACGATATACTTCAATTGGAGTTTTTGATTTAGATAAAACATCCGGATTAAAAAGGGTTAATATTAAAGCTATTATTCCAGAAATTATAATCCCAACTATTGGGTATTGTTTCTTATTACTTGCCATCTATATCACTTCCTTCACTTGTAAAATCTAAGAATGTACTGGTATTTCTTTTAAAGACCAAGTTAATATCCTTAGTATTACCACTACGATTCTTTTTAACTAATAATTCGCTTAAACTTGTATTGTCACTTGTTCTTGCTTCCTTATGATAATAATCGTCACGATATAAGAAAGCTACAATATCAGCATCTTGCTCGATTGAACCAGAATCCCTTAAGTCACTCATAATTGGACGTTTATCTTCTCTTCCTTCAACAAGTCTTGATAACTGAGATAAAACAATAATTGGAATATTAAGTTCTAGAGCTAACATTTTTAAAGACCTTGATATCTCAGATACTTCAAGTTGTCTATTACCTCCATAGTTTTTGTTACTATAAACAAGTTGTAAATGGTCAATTATTATCAAGTCTAATCCAACATCACTTGACTTTAAACGTCTACATTTAGACCTAATTTCTTCAATTGTAATACCTGGAGTATCATCCATAAAGATATTAGTATTTTCAAGTTGACTTAATGCCTCATTAAATCTAACATAGTCATTATTATCAAACTTTCCACTTAAAAACTTATACCCCTCAATTTGTCCAAGGGAAGATAACATTCTATTAGCTAATTGTTCAGCTGACATTTCTAGGTTAAAAATAGCAACTGATTTATTTAAACTAACGGCCGCATGCGTTGCTATATTAAGAGCAAACGCTGTTTTTCCCATTGAAGGACGAGCAGCAATTATTATTAATTGCGTTTCTCTAAGCCCAGATGTTAATTTATCAAAATCTTGAAATCCCGTTGCAAGTCCTGTAATTTCTCCATGAGACTTTGATAATTCTTCTAAATTTTTTTGTACATTATAAACAACAGTTTTAATTGTCTTAAACTCTGTTGACCTCTTATCTTTAACAACTCCAAGTATCTTTCTTTCAGCCTCATCCAAAGTTTCAGCAACTTCTCTTTCGGTATTATAACCAAGTTGATTTACTTCATTAGAAACATCTATTAATCTTCTTCTTAAAGAATCATCTACTACAATTTTTAAATAATAATCTATATTTGCAGCTGTTGCTTCCGTATCCATAACTTCAGTTAGATATAAAACTCCACCTATTTCCTCCAAAGCATTTTTATTTCTAAGTTCATTCCCTAAAGTTGTCATATCAATTGGAATATTATTTTCATATAAATTCTTTAAAGCTAAAAATATTTTTCTATTGTTATCATAATAAAAAGCATTTTCATCAATTGTCTCAAATACTTTATCTAAAGCACTTTTAGATAAAAACATAGCACTTAAAACCGCTTGTTCAGCTTCTTTACTATTTGGAACACTCCTTGTCATATGTTACCTACCCTTCTGTATGTACTTTTAATTTTCCCTTTATATCTTTATACAATGTTATATTAACAAAATGCATGCCTAAACTATTAATAGTTGTATTTTCAATTTGTTTTTTATCAATATTAAAACCTAATTTATTTAATTCTTCTTTAATTTGTTTACTACTAATACTACCAAACATTCTAGAGTCTTTCGAAGTTTTAACTTTAAAATTCAAAGTAATATTTTCTAGCTTTTCTTTTAATTTTAAAGCCTCATTTCTATTTTCTAAATCTATTTCTTTATCTTTCTTTTTTTCTTCATTTAATTTATTTAAACTACCTTCTGTTTTCTTTAAAGCATATCCTTTTTTTATTAAAAAATTAATTGCATAGCCATCACTTACATCCTTAATTTCACCTTTCTTGCCTTGACCTTTTAAATCTTTAATAAATATTACTTGCATAAAACCTCCTTTATAACTATAGATATTATACCATTAAAATAGTAGTCTTGTAAATCAATCAACAAAGAATTTATAAATTAATTTTAATATATTAAAAAAGAAATGCCTTATTTTCTAACATTTCCTTGAATTGTATTTATATTTTCCCTTTCCTTTTTTTGAATACAAGTACCATCTGTTTTATAAATTGCTACTGCTATAGCATCTTTAACATCAAATAAATACCTATTTAATAAATCATCAATAGAAAAAAAATCAGGTATATCGTTTTCATCTTCAATTGGCTCTATTTCTACAAAATCCATCATAAATCCTTCTATGGTTCCCGAAAAAGTTCCCACTTTATAAGTATTACCTTGATAAAAATACACTACTCTATATCCATCTTGATACCTTCCATAATTACTACCAAATTCACTTTTATATTTTAAATCATCAACCAACATATTCACCTCTTATTATTTTATTTTCAAAAGAAAAGGACGACTAAGCCATCCTAACCGTACGCTATACAACGTACCCCGAAGCGTTTCACTTCCATAACTAAATATTACCACAAAAAATAATATTTGTCAAACTAATACGTAACACATTTGATAGTATTATAGTTCCATTACTTATCCATTACTATCTAAAATATAATCTAAATTAGATATATCATCTATTAAAGCTGGTATTATTAAATCTTGTTGATAATCACTTATATTCTTTTTTAAATATTTATAATCAAGTAATAATAAATCTAATCTATTAAGAACAATAGTTTCGATATCTAAACCTAATTCCTTAAAGTAATTTAAAATATCTCTTGTATTAGATTCTCTTTCCATAATATTAAATAAAGTTTTTTTATTATATCTATTCTTTATTTTTTCTATTATATTTTTATTTACATATTCTTCTAAAATATTCATATTCTATTCACCTTACCTATACTATTTATATTTAATTTAAGTAATGTATCATTGACTTCATCAATATTAGTTAAATTATTTTCTAATGATTTATCTAAAACATCTCTTGCTATTTTATCAAATGTTTCTTTATCTAATAATACACCATTTAAAATAGAATATAATAATATTTCCATATTGTTATTACCATTTATAAATCTTTTTAATAATCTAATTACTTTATTTCTTGAAATATAAGTATTTTCTATCATATAAACATTATCTTCTTTTAAATAATTAGTATCTAATACATTAAGAATTGAACTTATATCTATATCTTCAGTATTTTCTTGATAAAAATTATTTACAAATAGAGGATTATTATAAGTTTCTACTTTATCTTGATAATTCTCTTCATTTATTGAATAACCATTTATAGAAGTTATAGTTCTTAATAAATATTTTTTCTTAATTGGTAAATTATTTTTTCTTGCATAGTAAATTCGATGGAATAAAGCCTTATCTTTATTTAATAAAGTTTGAGGATATTTCTTTATATAATCATATAATCCTACTTCAATGAATTTATCTATTTGAGTTTCAAGACTTGTATTATCATCTTCACAACTAGTAAGAACATTAGGAATAGAAGTTGGTATATTATAAGTATCTAATGTTACTTTATTAGTTTCTAACTTTCTTGTAGGCATATAGAATAAAGCACTGCTATTTTCATAAGCCTCTTTTAAATCACATTGCATTGCAAGTAATAATCTTGAATTATTAATAAATGTTTCATAAGCACCTTCAAATAATTGATAATAATAATCTTTAGGAGTATTAACATCTGGTAATTTATAATCTTTACTAAAATAAAATATGCCAAAGATACTATCTAAACTTAAATTACTATTCATTGCAAGTTCATAGATATTTTTAATATTCTTAAGGGGTGCTAATAAAATAGTTGTTATTCTATGATGTTCTAAAGGATTATATAAAAATTCATATTCATTTATTCCTTTAATAAACTCTAATTTTTCTTCTAATTCAGATATATTAATTGTTTCAAGTAAACTTTCTTCATATTCTGTTAAATTAGATTTATATCCATATTTATTTAATAATTTAATAACTAAAGTATGTTTATCTAAATTATCTACTCCTAAAGTTTTTTTATTTAAATTATCTATTTCTAACATAATATTATATATATCAATAGGTGCTAAGTTACTTTCTTTGATTATTCTATTAATTAAAGGAAAATCTGTTATAAATAAATCCTTAGCCTCAATACTTTTTTCTAATTTACCTATTCTATTTAATAACTTATCAATTTCATCTTGATTAAATCCTTCTATCTTTAATTTTTTTAAACTAGATATTACACTTGTTAAAAGAGGTTTATATTCATCTTTTTCAAATAAATTATTTCTTCTAATATAATCAATTGTTGTTCCTACTTTATTTAAAGGAAAGGTTTCATATTGAGAAACTTTAAGTAAATCTAATAATTCATTTATATCAACAGTATTAAATTTACTTTTATCTTGAAGATTAGTAGCTAGTAAAAAGGCTCTTTCTCCTTGTAAACCTTGCTTTTTTAATTCTTCAATTCTTAATCTATAACTTTTTATTAATTCAAGTAACATCTAGTTCACCTCACATTCATAGAATCAGCATAGCATTCTGTTTTGAATTTTTCTAAAAACTCTGTTTCTAAATTTTTATAATATAACATAATCGAATCTAAATAGGCTTTATTAGTCATTTGAGAGTTATAAGGACTAACCTCATTAGGTTTATCAGCTCCTAGTCTAATAGCTTTAACTAATTGATTATATTCATTACCATGTATTCTACTTTCTACACTTTGTTTAAAGTAAGTATAATCACTTTTACCCTCTATTCCAAGCATTAAAACAACAGCTTTATCTTTATCTATTAATTGATAAAATAACCTAGGAGTTCCTCCCGTAGTTCTCGATGCTTTTAGTTTCATAACGGGAGTTTGGGCTTCAAACCAAGTTGGCATTCCATATAATACTTCATCATATCTTAAACTATGTATTAATTTATTTAAGTTCTTGGAAATTATACTTGAACAAATTCCCTTTTTAAAAATATCTAAATCTTTTAAACTAGGATTTAAAATAATTAAATCCCGAACTGGTTCCTTTTCACTTTCGATATTCTCTTCTAAAGTTGCATTTAAATATTCATCAATCGTATCATCTATATCATTAGAAATTTTTCTTATTCTGGCTAATATTTCAGGTATATCATTTTTAAAATATTCAGGGTCTTCCATACTAAATTCATAATCTTGTTTAACTTCATTTAATTTATCCCTTAAAACTACTAATTTAGCTAAAGTCTCATATTTTTCATCTTGATAATTATTATCTCTTTCAATTTTATTAATAAAATCATCTAATTTTCTAGGATAAATATTTAAGATACTTTTATAATCTATTTCTTCATCAATTTCTAGTTTTTCCTCTTCAAAAGTTTCTTCTTCCTCTTCTACTTCTTTAGTAACTTTTATTTTTTGATAAAGTCTTAAATTCTTTTCTAAAACCATCGTTGTTATTTCTAAAATTGAATCTCTTGTTAAAGGTAATTCTTTTAAATAACTAACTAAAAGTTTAATATCTATTTCTTTATCATTGTTAAGTAATTCTTGAATATGTTTTATATTTTCGATTAAACCTTGATATTTTTTTCGTTCAAATTCTAATTTAGTTGTTACATCTTTTTTATATTTTAAAGCTTTAAGATAGATATTTTTTATAAATTGAATAAAATTATTATAACTTTCATCTTGAATTATTAAATCTGAAAGATTAAGGTCTGAATTGCGATAATAATAATCAAAAATATCTTTTACCATCGAAGTTTCTTGACTAGTTAATTCTAATTTAGGAATCATATATTCTAATCTTTTTAATTTATCTTTGGTAATTTGACTAAGTATATCACCACTTAAATCTAACTCTGGAAAGTTAGTTAAAAAGTCTTCTAAATAATTATTAGTTTTTTCTAAAACATTTTGATATTTTAAAAATAATTCATTTAATTCATTCATAATCTCTATCCTCTATTCTTTATAGTAATATAATACCATAAATTTGGATAAAAAAAAATAGAAATTAGTAAATTTTCTATTTTATTTATTTGTATATGGTAATAAAGCGATTGCTCTTGCCTTTTTAATTTGTTCTGCAATATGTCTTTGATGTTTAGCACAAGCACCTGTTACACGTCTTGGTAATATTTTTCCTTTATCATTAATGTATTTTCTTAAAATTTCTACATCTTTATAATTGATATCTTTACCAGTTGTACACATATAACAAACTTTTTTCTTTTTTCTATAAAATTCTGCCATTTAATCCTCCTTCTAGAAAGGTAAATCACTATCGTTTATTTCAATACTGTCACCAAAATCTTTGAATGGGTCTGATTCTGTAGTGTCATTAGAAGCAACAGATGTATCTGCAAAATCATATGGTGTTATATCACTACTTGATGTACTAGGAGAAGTATTCACTGGGGCTTGGGCTGGTGTTTGACCTGCAAATTGATTATATCCACCATCTGCATCTCTTGCACCCTTTGAATCTAAGAATTGAAATTCATCAATCAAAACTTCCGTTGTATATCTCTTAGTTCCATCTTGAGCATCATAAGAACCTGTTCTTATTTGACCTGAAATAGCAATTTGACTTCCTTTACTTAAATATTTTTTCATTGTTTCAGCACGATTATTAAAAGCTAAGATATTAATGAAATCAGCTTCTCTTTCTCCATTTTGATTTGGCATTGTTCTACTAACAGCAATAGCACATCTCATAATTGGGGTATTATTAGCTGAATATCTTAAATCTGGATCTCTTGCTAATCTACCTACTAAAAATACTTTGTTCATAAAATTACTCCTATTCTTCTACTTTAACGACGATATGTCTAATTATATCTTCATTAATGTTTGCAACTCTTGAAAACTCTTGAACTGCTTTTGGTTCTGATTCAACCACAAATAAAAAGTAATTACCTACTTTGAAGTCTTTAACTTCATATGCTAATTCTTTTTTCCCCATATTTTTTTGAGCTTTGATTTTAGCACCCTTATCTTCAAGAACTTTTTTCATGCTTTCTACGACTGCTAATGTAGCACCTTCCTCAAGAGTTGGTTTAACTACAAACATCACTTCATATTTACGCATTTATCTACACCTCCTTTTGGACTTACGGACTCTTAAAGAGCCAAGAAAGTTGAAGTAATTAATTTACTTCGTACATAATATAACATATTTAACTTAATTTGGCAATTAATTTTCTTAAATTTTTTATATTTTTTCATTAAATTATATGTTAAATTCAAAAAAATAGGATTGCTCCTATTCTAAAACATCATTATTAAATTTCTCATCACTTTTATAAATTGTTAGTTTTTCTTTATTATCAATGGTTACTAATAATAAATTAGATATATCTTGATAGCCCTCTTTATCAAGTCTAGTCCGAAGCCAAGATTCATCATGTTTAACAGCTTTTAAAGAATCTTTGATAATTACTCCATCGATTATTAAATTATAAGATAATGTTTTTTCACTTACTTTTAATTTTAAATCCGATGGAGTTGCCGGCGTATATTTCGCTTTTGGTAAGAAACTTACTTTACCACTTGGTTCCATCACGGCATAGTTAATCTCAGATATATCAAAGTAACCTGATTCTCTTGCATCTTGAAGTAAGTCATTAACATCTATCTTGCATCTTTTTAATTGTTCACGACTTATCTTACCATCTTTAATAATCACAATCGGAAACCCAGTTATAAATCTTCTTGATATAATACTTTTCTCATTTAAATAAGAAACTAATAAAGAAAATAAACCATAAACAGTCATGGATATAAGTCCCCCTAAAATAGGAATACTCTTGTTAACTGTCATCTCAGCTGCAATATTACCAAGGGAAAGTCCTATGATATAATCAAATATATTAAGTTCGCTTATCTGTTTTTTACCTAAAATCTTAACTACTAAAAATAAATAAACAACTGCAATACTACCTTTCAAAGCCATCATTAAGATATCTTTAACCATACATATCACCATTATTAAAATGCCCAAAATAAATTAATCTATACAAAAATGGTGCTTTTAATAGAATTTAAACATAATTTCTCTTCATTACTTATTTTTATTCACTACATTTGTACATCTATTATGGAATTGTGCTGAACAAATGTAATTTATTTATATACAAAAATAGTCTAGTTACCTAAACTATTTTAATATTCTATCAACTTCTTCTAATAATTTATCTTTTATTAAATAATCACTAAAACCATCTTCAATAAAGTGTTCTTTAATAAACTCTGTATCTTTATCTAACATTACAATAACTTTTGTTTTAAACTTAGGATTTTTCTTTAATTCTTTTAAAACTTCTAAAGCTCTTTTATCTAAACTATCATCTAAGAAGATATAAGAAAACTCTTCTTGAACTCTTACTCTATCTAAAACATCATTTGCATACATTGAAGTCTCAACATCAAGTCCATGTTCTCTTAATATTTTAGTTAGGCTATTCAAGAAACTCATATTATTTGATGCAACTAAAACTTTTTCTTTAGCAAGATATTTATCAAATTCAATATTACCTTCCATATCCATTTTTTGGTCAATAACTATTTTTACTTCACTACCACGTTCTTCTTCACTTTTAATAGTAAAATATCCACCCATTTTAGAAACTATTTTTTTAATTGTATTAATATCAACATCTCCTGTTTCTAATCTTTGTTGTTCTTTTTCAAGTAATGGTTCATCAAGCATTAATAAATCATTTACTTTATCAATTGACATACCACGTCCTGAATCGGCAACTTCGATAATTAGTCTACACATATCATATTTGGTAATTGTATTAACATTAAGTTCAATAAATCCTTCATCTGTATACTTAATAGCATTATTTAAAATAGATGAGACAATTTGTTCTAATAACTTTGAATCTCCATATAAATACTTAGGTATATTTTTACTTATATTAACTCTAAAATCAACTTTATCACTTATATTTTTTTCTTTTTGTAACCTAACTTTTTCAATTAAATTACTTAAGTTATATTTATTTTCAATTATCTTAATATTACTATTAGTTAAAGTAGATATATCCATTACATTTTCAACTTGATAAGATAAGGAATGAGATAAATTATTTATTTCTTTAACTACTTCTTGTAAATCATTTATATCCTTAATATCTTCACTATCACGAGATAACTCTTGAATTTTTTTAATTGGTTCTTTTATTTGATTAGATGCTAAGAATAAGAAATTAGATTTTTCTTCATTAGCTTGATTAACTAATAATCTGTTTTTATTTAATTCCGTTATCATTTTAACATCTGGGTTTTCAATTGTAAAATACATGATAAAGGTTACAAGGGCAAAGACAAATCCGAGTAAGAATAACTCTTGATACCAGAAAGTTAAGATAAAGTTTATACTTCCAATTAAAATAAATGCATATAAAGGAGTAAATTTAGATTTATTTATTTCTTTTCTATATCTTATACATAAGTAAAAGTCTATACATGTAAATATTATACAAACAAGATATATTAAATTAACAGACATTCCTCCGGGTAGAATAGTTGATGGTAATTCAGTATATTCAATAGGTAAGATTAAAACTAAAACATAAATAAATGGAAATATTCTTGCGATTATTTTTTGCTTTTTAGTATCAAAGTTACAAATTCCCATTGAGTAACTACACATTAAATAACTCCAGACTAGGTAATAAGAAGCAGTTACCTTAGATACGAATTGATAACCAAAACTTGAGATATCTACTCCATTTTGATACCAAACACAAGTTACTATTTCAAGAATTAATCCAATAATTGTTACTAATAACAACTTCCCATATATCTTTGTTTCATTATTTTGAATCTTTCCTTTAAAGAAGAAGATAGTTGCAAATACTATTAAGAATAATAAAGCACTAATTGAAAAATATACACCCATATTATACCTCCATTTATTTCATTCTCTTCTAATATTATATCACTTAAAGAAAAAAGGAGCAATATGCTCCAAATAATTTATTTTAAGATTTTTGTTTTTCCTTTTAAAGTTCCATTTAATACATCTTCTTTATCTTTATTTCGATAGAAAGCTATATCAATTTTTGAACTTGTATTTCTTTTTAATGGCTCAGTATAGTATTCAATATAACCTGGTAACCAAGCATCACTTAATTTAGTTTGAACTAAAGTAAATAATTTTCTTTCAAATTCTTCAGTATCTAACATTGGGTCATTTATTGATATATGATATCTTGGAATAAATTGTCTTATTTCATCAGAAATAGGAGTTACAACTATATCCCTTACTTCAGGCATTGCAGAAATTAATTCTTCTAACTCTTCAGGATAGATATTTTCAACACCTGATACAAAGTTACGCTTTTGTCTTCCAACATACTTGTATTCACCAGTTTCAATTTGAACTAAATAATCTCCTAAGTTTACCCATCTTCTACCATCTTTATCAACACTCATAACTTTTTCAGTTTCAACTGGATTATTGTGATAAGCTTTCATAATAGATGGACCTGATAAGTATAGTAATCCTGGTTCCCCTTGTTTTACTTCTTCGCCAGTTTCTGGATTTACTAGTTTAACTTTCAAACTTGAAAGGGGATATCCTAAAGTTCCGGGAGTATTTGTTCCATTACTAGCAATGGAAGTTGCCCAAGTTTCAGTTGCTCCTAATCCATCTCCAAGAGTTGCCTTACTTCCACAGTATGCAAAAGCATCATTGATAGCCTTAATAGTATTAGGTTTAATTGCTTCACCACCACTTGTTGCAAATTTTAAATTAGAAAGACTTCCTTTCTTTAAGTTACTATTAAGAACAAATTCTCCATCTTTTTGTTCTGTTAAAGATACCCAGTGAGGTGGTCCACCAGCAGCAGCATGAGCATGAGTCCTTGCAAGTTCAGTATAGAAATCCTTTGGCATTGCATTCAAAGTTAAAGCAAACTCTAAGTTATTGGCTAAACTATAATGTAATAACATTCTTCCAAAAACCATTGAACCAAATGGAATATTTCCTAAATGGATTTCTCCAGGATACATTTTAAACCTTTCATTCATACCATCAACTACATAATTTAAACCATCTCCTGCTAAATCAACACCCTTATGAATACCAGATGAACCACTTGTAAACATGATATCAGTTACTTCTTCTGGTGTATAAGCATTTCTAGGTACTTCAAAGTCATAAGTTCTTTTTGCAAGACTCATTAAATTATTATCCCGAGATAATTTATAATTACCATCTAAAACTTGCTTAGCCTTTGCTGCAACTTTTAAAGCCTTATTGTCTGATGATTCAAATAAAGGATATAATATAGTTGAAAAATTCAAAGCCTTTTCAGCATCTTTAAAGTTTCCATATAACATATCAACTGTTATTACCATCTTAGGTTTCGTTAAATAAATATCTCTTTCCATTTGTTCTTTATTAACAAGTGGACTAAAACCAACAACAACGGCTCCGATTATATCAAGAGCATATAATAAATAAACAGACTCAGGAGTATTTAAAGCACATACTCCAATTACATCTCCTTTTCTAACTCCTTTCTTGTATAAAAGTTTTGCATATTGATTAATTCTCTCATGCATCTCTTCATACGTAATTTTTCTATCCATAAAACTTAAAGCTGTATAATCCATATAGTCTTTATTACTATTCAATATATAATTATACTTCGTATCATTTGGATTTGTTTTCATTTTTTTCACCTCTATCTTAATTATAAAGACTATAACTTTAATAATCAAGAAAAAAGACATTATTTTACATAATTTTAAAAATTTCAAAAAAAAATATGGTATGATTAGCCCCCAAAAAGCAAGACAAACTCAAAAAAAGATGTTATAATGATATAGAAAGAAGTTGATGAAAATG